>NZ_JAUNVV010000018.1:0-39575 GCF_030540645.1 Arthrobacter sp. | reverse complement strand
GAGCACCGGCGCCGTCAGCACCTGCGCTGTTTGAGCCAGGCGCAGTTCCAGCGTGCGCAGGGCTGGCGGCAAGCACAAGCGTGACGCGTCCGCCGTCGTCCGCCTTGATCAGTTCAAGGGCCTGAACGGCCGCTGCCGCGTCACTGACCGCCACCCCTTCGGCGATGGAGCCCAACGCTGCAGCGATGGCGGTTTCGTGGCCCGGGACCACGCTCAGCAGTTCAGCCATTGCCGCCATGACGCCTTCGGGGCGGGCGGCCAGCAGGTGCGCGCTGGCGTCCTTGCGCAGCAGGCCAACGGCGAGGGCGTCCCGGCGGGCGGTGAGGGAATCGCGTTCGCGGTCCACGGCGAGCTGCGCGGCGTTGTTGGCCTTGATCTGTTCATCGACGGCGGCGAGGGCTGCGGCGGCGGACTCGTACTCGGCGTCAAGGCGCTCCTCGCCTGCTTCCACGCCGGCAACCTGGGATTCCAGGGCAGCAAATTCCTCAGCTGCGGCACTATGGCGTGCGGCACCGTCGGCCTTGTTGTGGTGCAGGCGGCCGATTTCCGCTTCGGCCGACTCGACCCGACTCCGTGCCGCAGCCACTTTCCCGGCGAGGCGGGCCAGCGACTCGCGCCTGTCCGCCGTGGCACGCAGCAGCTCGCGCACCCGCGTCTCCTCCGAGCGGACGGCCGTCTCGGCGTCGTCCTTGATCTCCATGGCTGTTTCGAGGCCGTAGCGCCGCTCCTCCAAGGCAAGGTCCAGCTCCGCCTCTTCGCTGCGCAGCCGGGCAGCCTGTCCGGCCAGCTTGTCAGGGTCGCGGTTGGGGTCCGCGACGGCGTCGGTGCTGCCCAGGTGGCGCTGGCGTTCGGCGGCAAGGGTGCCCAGGGACCGCAGTTGCTCGCGGGTGGCGCACAGCTGGTACCAATTGTCCCGGGCAGCGTTCAGTACGGGCGCGGCTGCAGCGGCCTGCTGTTCAAAAGCGGCCTGGTGTTCCCGGTTGCTCTGCAGGCGCTTTTCCACTTCCTGGCGCCGGGTTTTCAAGGCCAGTTCGGCAGCGGCATCCTTGTCCACGGCGTTGCGCAACTGCACAATGTCATCGGCCAGCAGCCGGGCCTTGGCGTCGCGCAGGTCGAATTGCACGCTTTGAGCCCGCCTGGCCACGGCAGCTTGTTTTCCCAGTGGTGTCAGCTGGCGGCGGATCTCGCCGGTGAGGTCGCTGAGTCGGGCCAGGTTCGCTGACATGGCCTCGAGCTTACGTAAGGTCTTTTCCTTGCGGCGGCGGTGCTTGAGGATGCCGGCGGCTTCTTCGATAAAGCCGCGCCGGTCCTCCGGCGTGGCGTGCAGTACCTTGTCCAACTGGCCCTGGCCAACAATGACATGCATTTCCCGGCCCAAGCCGGAATCGGAAAGCAGCTCTTGGATGTCAAGGAGCCGGCAAGAGGTGCCGTTGATGGCGTACTCGGAGCCTCCGGCACGGAACAAGGTGCGTGAAATGGTGACTTCGGCATAGTCGATCGGCAGGGCGCCGTCGGCGTTGTCAATGGTCAGGGCCACGTGGGCGCGCCCCAGCGGCGGACGACCGGACGTCCCGGCAAAGATGACGTCCTCCATTTTGCCCCCGCGCAGGGTCTTGGCACCTTGTTCGCCCATGACCCAGGCCAGGGCATCCACCACGTTTGACTTACCCGAACCGTTGGGCCCAACAACGGCTGTCACACCTGGTTCAAAGTCGAAGGTGGTGGCCGAGGCGAAGGACTTGAACCCGCGCACGGAAAGACTTTTTAGATGCAAACTGTTTTCTTCTCCTGCAAGGCGACGTTTCTCAGATGATAATCTACCGTGAAATAGCTCATCGCACCCGGGCGCTCATGCGTGAACACGGCGTGTATACATCAACGCGTATGTGCATGAACACCTTCAAAGGTGCATAGTTAAGGGTGGGCCGCATTGAACCACGAGGGCCTGCGCGAGCCAAGTCGGCGCAGTGTCCCCGCAATCAACTCGGCCTCACTGGTTTTCCGGTGGCCCTAACACCGCATATATCTCAAGAAAAAGGCTGGAACTTGATCGGCAATGCCACGTTTCGACACCACAACACCGCCTTGCTCGCCGTTTCCAGCGTTGAGGCTCCAGTAGTTGTCAAGTCAAGCGACTTTGACACGCGCCTGGCCCCGAGCCTGAAGCGACTGCGCCTGTCCAAGCGACTGCTTGAGCGTGTTGCCGGTGTCGAGGAACGACGCTGGTGGGCGGAGGGCACCTCCTTTGACGACGCCGCCATTGAGGCCGGTGCCAAGGCCCTGGCCGAATCCGGCATCGAGGCCTCGCAGGTGGGCTTGCTGATCAATACTTCCGTGACCCGCCGCAACTTGGAGCCCTCGGTGGCCGTGAAGGTCCACAACGGGCTGGGGCTGCCGTCCTCGGCAATGAACTTTGACGTGGCCAACGCATGCCTGGGCTTTGTCAACGGAATGACCTTGGCCGCGAACATGATTGATTCGGGCCAGATCAAGTACGCGCTCATTGTGGCGGGTGAAGACGCCCAGGCCACGCAGGAGACGACCTTCAAACGCCTGAATGCTGAAACTTCCACGCGCGATGACTACCTGCGCGAGTTCGCCACCCTGACGCTGGGCTCCGGCGCGGCCGCCGCCGTCATCGGCCCGGCAGACATGCACCCAGCCGGCCACCGCATCCTGGGCGGCGTCTCACGCGCCGGCACCCAGCACCACGAACTGTGCGTGGGCGGCCCCGACGGCATGTTCACCGACACCAAGGGCCTGCTGGACAACGGCTTGAAGCTTGTCACCGACGCCTGGCACGAAGCCCACGGCGACGGCTGGGACTGGCGGGCCATGGACCGCTACGTCACCCACCAGGTCTCCAATTCCTACACGAACGCCATCATCAAGGCCGTGAACCTGGTCCGTTCCAAGGTGCCCATGACGTTCCCCAAGTGGGGCAATGTGGGCCCGGCTTCGCTGCCGATGACCCTGGCGCAAGAATCCCAAACACTCTCCACCGGCGACCGCGTGCTGTGCATGGGTGTGGGTTCCGGACTCAACACGACGATGATGGAGATTCAGTGGTAGGCGTTTCCTTGCCCGCAACTGAATTCCCCGATCCGTGGCCCGGCGTCAAGGCCCGTTGGCGCCGCATGCTTTCGGTCCCCTCCACAGCCGCCGTCGACGCCCCCGGCACCCGCCGCGAATGGCATCTGCTGGACAACGCGCAAGACGTCGCCGCCACCGGCATGGAGCCCGTGGGCACCTTGTTCTGCGTACACGGCAACCCGACGTGGTCGTATTTATGGCGCACACTGCTGGCCGAGGCCACCTCCCCCGCCACCCTCGCCGCAGGCGGCCCCTGGCGCGTTGTCGCCGTAGACCAGCTGGACATGGGGTTCTCCGAGCGCACGGGAACGTTCCGCCGCTTGGCCGACCGCATCACCGACTTG
This sequence comes from Arthrobacter sp., assembly GCF_030540645.1. Classification (GTDB taxonomy): domain Bacteria; phylum Actinomycetota; class Actinomycetes; order Actinomycetales; family Micrococcaceae; genus Specibacter. The sequence goes on along the minus strand of NZ_JAUNVV010000018.1, from coordinate 36,138 downwards.
GGCGACCTCAGCGACGCACTGGAACTCAGTGGCCCCGTGGTCAGCGTGGGGCACGACTGGGGCGGCGTAATCTCCCTGGGCTGGGCCACCCGTCACCGCGAGCTGCTTGCCGGTGTGGTGCTGACCAATACTGCCGTCCACCCCGCCGGTTTCTCGCTGCCACCGGCACTAAAGCTTGCCCTGCACCCCGCAGTGCACTCCTGGGGCACGACGGCGACCCCCGCCTTTTTGTCCATCACGCATGGTCTCGCCCAGCCCGCCTTGAGCGACGACGTCCGCGCAGCTTTCATGGCTCCCTATGCCCACGCCTCCCGACGTTCCGGGGTGGGCAACTTCGTGGCCGACATTCCCGCCACCGAATCGCACCCTTCCTGGGCTGCCTTGGACGCCGTGTCCACGGACATTTCAACACTGGAAGTTCCGGTGCTGATGTTCTGGGGTCCCAAGGATCCCGTGTTTTCCGACCGGTACCTGCGTGATCTGCTCACCCGCATGCCGCAGGCCGACGTGCACCGCTTTGAAGGCGCCAGCCACCTGGTCCAAGAAGACAGGGACATCGCCGTCCCCACTTTTGCCTGGCTGGCCCAGCGGGTTTCGGCACGCACAACCGGCGAAACTGCTGATCGAGTTCAGCAAGATTACGTCCCCATGCTGTCCGAACTGGACTCCCGCCGCACGGACACGTCCGTTGCAGTCGTGGACATGCTGCCGGACGCTACTGCAAGTACTTCCTGGACACTGAGCTGGGCCGAACTGGCCCGCGACGTTGACGACCTCGCTGCAGGACTGCGCGAGCTGGGCGTCAGATCAGGAGACCGGATCAGTTTATTGGTGCCGCCGGGCATCAAACTGACGACCTTGATCTACGCCTGCCTGCGCTTGGGCGCCATCATCGTGGTGGCAGATGCAGGTTTGGGCACCAGCGGCCTGGGCCGGGCCATCAAGGGCGCCGGGCCGGACTACTTGATAGGTATCAACAAGGCACTTGCCGGTGCACGCTTGTACAACTGGCCGGGCATCAAAATTGCGGCCGAGGACTTTAACGCTTCAACGGCGTCGGCGAGCAAGAAGCTGCTCAACGTGAGCGCGACCATTCCAGAACTCATGGCCAACGGCCGGGCCCAACATCTCGCCGGAAACCGCCACGCCTTCACAGCGCCGGATCCCGACAGTGACGCAGCCGTGCTTTTCACTTCCGGCTCCACAGGACCGGCAAAGGGTGTTGTCTACACCCACCGCCGCCTGGCCGCCATGCGGGACACGCTCAAGGCCACGTACTCACTCAAGGCCGGCACGGCACTTGTGGCCGGCTTTGCGCCCTTCGCACTGCTCGGCCCGGCGCTGGGTGCCACCACCGTCACTCCCGACATGGATGTCACTGCACCGAGCACCCTCACGGCCCAGGCCCTGGCCAACGCGGCCGCTGCCATTGACGCGACGGTGGTTTTTGCCTCCCCTGCTGCCCTGGTCAACGTGGTGGCGACCGCTGCGGGACTTTCACCGGCGCAGCGCAAGGCGCTCACCGCCGTCGAACTTGTCCTTTCCGCCGGTGCGCCGCTGGCAGAACAGCTGTTGCACCAAGTGCAGGAGCTGGCCCCCAACGCCGCCCTGCACACCCCTTACGGCATGACGGAGGCGCTGCCGGTGACGGACATCGACCTGGCCGGGATCAGCGCCGCCGGTGCCGGCAACGGGGTATGCGTGGGCACGCCCGTCAGCGGGGCGAGTGTGTCCATTGCCCCCATCAACGACGACGGTACGGTCCGCCCGGAGCCCACCACCGAGGCGGAAGTCAGTGGTGAGATTTTGGTGCGCGCCCCGCACGTCAAGGCACGCTATGACCGCCTCTGGATCACCGAACAGCACAGCACCTCCATTGACGGCTGGCACCGCAGCGGCGACATTGGCCATCTGGATGCCGAGGGCAGGTTGTGGGTCGAGGGCCGGATGGAACATATTCTGTGCACCGCCGACGGCGTGCGCACACCTGTCGCTGCTGAGCAGGCCATCGAGCTTCTCGGTGACGTGGCCAGGGCTGCCGTCGTGGGAGTGGGTCCTGCCGGAACCCAGTCTGCAGTGGCCATCGTGGAGACGGTTCCGCCGGTGCGAAGTGCCGGATTGGCTCCTGCCTCGCTGGCGGCTGCTGTTCGTGCCGCGGCCAAGAAAACCGGGTTGTCGCTGGCTGCCGTAGTGGCCATCGACGCCATGCCGGTGGATGTGCGGCACAATTCCAAGATTGACCGTGCCAAGTTGTCCAGGTGGGCCGCGCGCATGCTGTCCGGCGGGAAACCGGGCCGCCCGTGAGCGGCGCAGAGGCCACGGGGAGGCGAATCCTTGTCACCGGTGCCAGCGGTCTGCTGGGCAAGGCGGTGGCCCAGCTGCTGCACGACCGCGGCCACTCCGTGCTCACGCTCCAGCGCCGTGCCGTGCAGCAGGACTGGGACTCCATGCAGGGGTCCATGGCCGATCCAGACATTGCAGCGCGGGCCGTCCACGGCGTCGACGCCGTCATCCACCTCGCTGCCAAAGTGTCTTTCACGGGCGAGTGGAGCGATTTTGTGGCCACCAACATCGTGGGTACCCGACAGCTCCTCACCGCTGCACGGCGTGCCGGCGTTCGCGACTTTGTGTTTGTTTCCTCCCCCTCAGTGGCCCACCTGGGATCCTCGATTGTCGGTGCCGGGGCCGGGACGGCCAGCCCTGACTTCGCCCGCGGCCATTACGCCCGCTCCAAGGCTGCGGCTGAGGAGATTGCGCTTGCCCAGGACTCCCCTACGTTCCGGGTCACGGCCATCCGCCCGCACGTGGTGTGGGGGCCAGGAGATACGCAACTGGTGGAACGCATCGTCGAACGCTCCCGGGCAGGCAGACTGCCCTTGTTGGACGGCGGCCGCGCCCTGATTGACACCACCTACGTTGACAATGCGGCCGAGGCGATTGTGCGCGGATTGGAGCGCATGGACTACGCCCACGGCCAGGCACTGGTAGTGACCAACGGTGAGCCACGCCCGGTGGGTGAGCTCATTGCCGGCATCTGCGCTGCCGCTGGAGTTCCCGCTCCGGCGTATTCGGTGCCCGGCTGGCTGGCCCGTGGCGCAGGCACCGCCATTGAAAAAGTCTGGACCGCGGCAGGAACGCGCGGCTGGGTCCACGATGAGCCCCCCATGACCCGTTTCCTGGCTGAACAACTTTCCACCGCCCACTGGTTCGATCAGCGACACACACAGGCAGTTCTGGACTGGAAGCCGGCGGTGAGCCTTGATCAGGGCCTGGCCCGCCTGGCGGAGTACTACCAGCACTGAGCTGCCCCCTGCACTTCGGCCTCCGACCGAGTCCTTGTCTTTACGGGCTCTGACTTGAGCTGCGAAATGCTTGGTTGGGCCGGTCATTTTGCTGCTCCCGTCAGAAGGCGTGCCCGTCTCTCTACGGGTCCTGGAGCTTCTTGTCCACAGATTCGCGGAAAAGCACTTTTTCCTCTTGTTCGTGAGGATGAGAGTTCCCAGACTCGATGCTATGGACAAAGTCGCTGCAATCCAGCTGTTCGAGCGCTGCTGGCCTAGAGAACGCGTGGTGGTCACCACCAGAGAGTTGGTTAACGCTGGCCTGGATTCCAGGGCCATCAAGTTTGGTCTGCAGCATGGCCTACTTCACAGACTGCGGCGTGGGGTGTATCTTCCAATGCATCAGTGGCGTGATCGTAGACCATGGGACAAGGACAAGTTGGTACTCACGGGCCACATCCTCGCCACCAACGGCCAGTATGTATACTCACATTTCAGCGCCGCACGCCTGCACAAGCTGCAAGTCTGGGACAGCTCCCGGCTCATCCATGTCAGTGCGCCATACCGAGCCGCGCCGTCGAGGACATCACAAGATGTAGCCATCCACTTCGCCACCCTGGACCCACGGGACATTGTCCAACGCTTCATCCCCGGGACTGGGTTGACCAAATTCACCGCTCTGCCGCGAACAGTCCTGCAATGCGCCATGACGGCTACCTTCGAGCAAGCGGTCATTATTGGTGATTCAGCTTTGCATACCGGGTTGAACCTCCACGACCTCGAAAAACTCCAAGCCTCGTTTCACGGCTGCCGCGGAATCAAACGTGCTCGTCGCGTCATCAACTCGCTCAACGCTTTGTCCGAATCCGCAGGTGAAACCCGAACCCGTCTCATCTTGGCTGAACTACCGATCGAACTGCCGGAACTTCAGGTCACGCTCCAAACGAGTATCGGCACGTACCGCGTGGACTTCGCCTGGCAAGACATCCGGCTAATCCTAGAATTCGACGGGGAAACAAAATACTTCGAACATGCTCAATCCACCGAACAAGCACTACTGGAAGAACGTGAACGCGAAAATTCCCTTATCGAGGACGGTTGGAGGTTCATCCGTATCAAGTGGAAGCACCTCAACAACCCAGAGCAGCTCAAGGATCGAATCATGAAAGCTTATCTGGCAGCGCAGCAGGCTGCTGCGTGAGGACGCTGCTGCGGGCACTTCCCGGTTCACGGAGTGACCAGCAGCGCCGCTTCTGACTGCAGCAGCACATGCATCAGTGCATCCAAGCATCTCGCAGCTCCGGTCAGAACTCGAGGACAACGTGGCTGGGCGGGCTAGAGCCGGGCGTTGCGCGGCTTCGGCTGGCAGACCGGGCAGCTGTAGGAGGACCGGCCCATGAATGAGTCCCGGCGAATGCGGCTGGAAAGCCCCAGTTCCGCACACCGCGGACAGGATTCCCCTTCCCGGCCGTAAGCGTTTAGCGAGCGGGCAAAGTAGCCGGAGGCGCCGTTCACATTGACGTACAGCGAATCAAAACTGGTGCCGCCAGCGTCCAGGGCACGCGACATGACTGACCGCGCCGCATCGATGATCCGGTCGGTGTCAGGACGTCGAAGAGTGTCCGTGGGGCGGGCATAGTGCATCCTTGCCAGCCACAGGGCTTCGTCGGCATAGATATTGCCAATGCCGGATACAAGGGCCTGGTCGAGCAGGGCACGCTTGAGCCCCGTCTTGCGGGACCGCAGTTTTTGGTGGAGGTTCTCAACGGAAAAGTAGGGGTCAAGCGGATCCCGGCCAATATGGGCGGCCGCATCAGGAATCAAGGCCAAAGCGGCTTCACTACCTAGTGCGTTCTGGCCACCACGCAGTGAGGTGCCGCATCCGCCCGGGCCGCCGTCCGGCGTCGGAATGAGGGAGGTGACAAACAGCCCGCCGAAAATTCGCTGGTCGACGAAACGCAATTCCTGCGGGGCATCCGCGCGGGGAGAAAAACTAAAACGCACCTTCAGGTGTTTTTCGTACGGCTGTTCCGGGGACTCCACGAGAAGCTGCCCGCTCATCCCCAAGTGCGCCATGAGGGCCGTGTGAGGAGGGGCTGTACTGGCGGGGTCATCGCTCAACGGCATCCAGAGGAACTTTCCGCGTCGCACTACCTCAAGCACGGTTGCGCCCATGAGGTTCCCGCGGAAATCCTCCACCCCGAGGGTGTGGCGGCGGATCGAGCGGGGGTCAACTACGGAGACGTCCTCTATGCGTCGGCCTGCAATCCACCGTTCAAGGCCGCGGCGGACAACCTCGACTTCGGGAAGCTCGGGCATTATTTTGCGGAAGTGTCCGGGCTGGCGGATGCCGCAGCTGAGGCGGGCGAGTCTTCGATAGGCCCGGAACCTTCGCTGAAGCGTTTTTGCAATTCAAGCCATGCAACGGCAGCGGCCGATCGTTCGGCTTCCTTTTTGGATGGGCCCCTGCCGGTTCCATACAGGTGTCCACCGATGAGCAACCGCGCTTCAAAGCTGCGGTCGTGGTCAGGGCCGGTGCCGGTGATTTCATACACGATGGCGCCGAGGTGACGGGCGGATGAGATTTCCTGGATATTGGTTTTCCAGTCGGTGCCAGCACCCAGGACATCGGAATCAGCGAGCAACGGTCCCACAAGGCGCATGACCAACTCACGGGCCACTTCAATGCCGTGGGTGATGTACGTGGCTCCGATGAGGGCTTCCATGGTGTCGGCCAGGATGGAGGACTTGTTGCGACCTTTGGTGAGGCGCTCCCCCTGGCCTAGGTAAATGAATTCACCAACACCCAATCCGCGACCAATGCTGGCCAGGGCCCGCGTGGAGACCACCGCGGAACGGCGCTTGGCCAGCTCGCCTTCGGGAAGATCAGGATTGTCTCGGTACAGCGCTTCCGTGACGGAGAAGCCCAGGATGGAATCGCCGAGGAACTCAAGGCGTTCGTTGGTGGGCAGTCCGCCGTTCTCATAAGCGTAGGACCGGTGTGTCAGGGCAAGACGAAGCGTCCCGGCATCAATACTGACACCGAGACGCTTCATCAGCAGTTTATGTCCATCCGTGAGCTTCGGTGAGGGAAGATCAGCGGACATGGCACTCCTGCAACATTTTATTTACCACTAAACGATCGGACCTGTTGGCCGAACGGACGTCTTAGACGTCGGCAACCTTACGGCCCTTGTATTCCAGGAACAGTGCGGTACCGGCTGAGTCGGTAACGACCTTGGCCTGGTGCGGCAGGCTGTAAACAACCTGGCCGTTTTCAATGGTCTTGACCAGAGCAGGCGCGGTGGCCTTCCACTGGGAACGGCGTGCGCGCGTATTGGCACGGGACATCTTCCGCTTGGGAACAGCCACGGCAAACTCTTTTCTCTCGATAACGTCCGGGCTCATGCCCGAAAGTAAAACTTTTTGCTAGTTTTCTTCGCCGGTAAAGCCCTGTAGGGCAGCCCACCGAGGATCTACAACCTCGTGGTGGTGCCCCGGCTCATCCGCAAGGTGAATTCCGCATTCGGAACACAGACCCTCGCAGTCTTCCCGGCACACCGGCTGGAACGGCAGGGCGGTTACCACTGCGTCCCGCAACACCGGTTCAAGATCGATAGAATCGTGCTCGACCCAACGTTGCTCATCTTCGCCTTCAGCAAGGACATCCGCGGACGGCTCCTCGTAGAAGAAAAGTTCTTGCACATCGACTTCAAGGTCATCCTCAAAAGTCTCCAAGCAGCGGGAGCATTGGCCTGTCACATCGACAAGCACACTGCCCGACACAAGAATTCCTTCATGAACGGCCTCAAAACGGAGTTCCAAATCCAAATTGGATCCGGGCGTCACGCCAATGAGCGGAGTGCCAAAATCTTCCGGCACGGGTACATGTTCGTTGAACTTCCACATGTTGCCCGGGCTTCGCCCAAGCTCCCTGACACCAATGGTAAGGGGCGTGCCATGGTTGGACTTACTGCCCAACGTGGTTTCGCTAATGAGAACTCCTGTACAAACATATGACCGACGCACCATCTTAGCCCGAAAGCTCACGGGCATCAAAATGGGCGGTGCCGGACCAAATCGGCCTTATCCAGTCTACGACAGCACCACCCCTTCACGCGAACTGGTTGAGGCGTGCCGCGCGTGATGTGAATCTCAACTGTTTTGAGGATGCCCGACGGCGGCTGGCCGGCTTCCACCGCCCGTGACCGTTGCGTCGGGGTGGTGGCGCATCAACTGCAGGAGGCTGGGACTCCTCCGGGGTCCGTGGAGACCACTCGGCTGATCAGCCACTTTCCGTCTGAAAAGACTATGTCATACACCATCGACCAGTCCGAGCAGGTCTGGCCGTTGACACCATGTTCCGCGCTCTGGCTTGTTTGCTGGACGATTGAGGCGGTCACGATACCCTCACCGCTGCTGATCTCTTGAAGTGTCAGTTGGGACCAATACGAGCTTTTCATGCCCTTGCTCCATGCGTCCGCGCCACCAAATTGACCCTTTGTTTCAGCTGTGAAATCGGCAAACGCAGCTTCGTAGGCTCTGCGGTTAATGGCTTGCCCGTGGGCGTAAAGCATCTGGGCAACATCGTTGGCTTCCGGTGCATCCGAATTGTTAATCATCGGAAAGGATCCTGATCCGTCCTCATATTGATCACCACACTTCGAAGGTTTCAACACCGAGTTGCTTTCCAACCATGCGTCAATCTGGGGCTGCACCGCAGACGCTGCCACGGCGTACCCCATGTTTTCGGCGATTTCCCCGCTGCCGGGCTGGTACTTGGCGCTGACCACTCCGACGACTGTCCCGTCGAGTGCTGTGAGGGGTCCTCCGCTGTTGCCAGGGTTGACTGAGGCATCCGTTTGCAGCAGATGCCCGCGGTCCCCAAACTCGGTGTTGAAATGCCGATCTGCGCCGCTGATCGTGCCTTTCGTCATGCCGATGGGCTGACCCCAGGGGTACCCAAAGGCAGCCACATCGACTCCCATGGTCGGGTCACCATCGGAGAACCTGAACATATGTCCATCGATCGGTCCACCGGTTTTGATGAGGGCGACGTCCTGCTGGTCGTCACGTCCCACCACGGACGCGGAGGTGACTTGACCGTTCACAAGCACGGCCAGTGCAGTTGCACCCCGCACCACGTGGGCCGCCGTGACGATGAAGTTCTCGGCTACTAGAAATCCGGTGCCAGTCGAGCTCGCACCTGCACACAGGGTGGTTGAAATTCGGGCCACTCCCGTCCCGACTTCGGCCGCTGTTTGCTCCCAAGTGGGTAGCAACGGCGAAGGTGTCGGCGTTGCCGTGTCGGAGGGCTGAGGCGCAATCGTTGTTTCCATCGGAGGTTCACTGGCGGCTCCGGATGGGGTACCCCCATTGGACGCCGGTGGCGCGACTCCCGCTGTGGGTGAACCCGGAACGCAGCCCGCCAACGATGCAACGAGTGCTGAACAAACGAGAATCCTGACAAAAGCCGTGCTCTTCATGTCGAGTCCTTCGTTCAGTCCGTTTCAGGACTCAAATCCGGTCGACGCTGACCGGGTTCCTCAAAACTAGACCCTGCAGGCGGCTTTGACCACACAAATGCGCAGCAATTTCCCGGCACGACACTTTAACCCAGCCTGCACACCAGTTCGGAGCTGAAAAGTTCAGCTGCCGCGCACCATTCGCCGCGCATATGCCGCAGCTTTGAAAGTGGCGGCACGTTCAAACCGCACCATGCGCAGGAGTCGAATTAGTCCCACTTCTTCTTCTGCACCACGGTGACGGGCCGGGTATCCGGTCCCACATCTCCTTGAAGCCTGCGCAGCACGGCGCGGGGCACATAGTCGGACACGTCCCCGCCTAAGGTGTGGATTTCCTTGATGAGAGTGGAGGAAAGGTGCACATATCGGCTGTCCCCCGGCAGGAAGACCGTCTCCACGCCGGAGAGCTGACGGTTCATGGTGGCCATGGGCAGCTCGTAATCGAAGTCGGAGGAAGAACGCAGCCCCTTCACAATCGCCGAGACCCCGCGCGCATGGCAGAACTGGGACAGCAGCCCCTCCCCCATCGGCTCAACCACAATGCCGGACAGCGCCGAAAATGTCGTCTTCGCCAGCTCCAAACGTTCATTGAGGGTGAAGCGGTAACTCTTGGAGTAGTTCGTGGAGACCGCCACAATGACTTCGTCGAATAGTCCGGCCGCTCGGGCAATCACTTCAATGTGGCCCTTGTGGATGGGGTCAAAGGATCCGGGGCATACGGCGCGTCGCATACTGACGAATCTAGCCGACTTCCACACGCGGTGGCCATTGTTTACGTCGTGTTCGGCATGTTCTGTGCTGTACTGGCCAGTATCGCAATAAAAGGAGAATCACCATGAAACCAAAGTTTTCCGTCCGCGGCAAAACCGTCCTTGTCACAGGTGCCGGCATGGGCATGGGGCGCCTGTACGCCCTGCGTGCGGCCAACGAAGGGGCCTCCACCGTGGTGTTGTGGGATGTGGACCCGGTTTCCATGAACGACGTCGGCCGTGAAGTCCGCGCACACGGCGCCAAGGCGGTGGAACAGCAGGTGGATGTCTCCGAACTGGCCACCATCCAGGCTGCAGCCGCCGCCCTCCGGGACGAGCACGGCATCGACGCCCCGGACCTGCTCATCAACAATGCCGGCATCGTGAAGAGTGGCCCATTTTGGGATCACGAATCCGAACGCCACACCCGTGCCATCATGAATATCAATGCGCTGGCCCCCATGTACATTACGGCGGAGTTCCTGCCCGCCATGATGAAACGTGGCACGGCGCAACGCATCTTGAACATCGCCTCAGCTGCTGGCACCCTGGCCAATCCAAACATGAGCGTTTACGCAGCATCCAAGTGGGCCGTCATCGGATGGGGCGAGTCCCTGCGTCTTGAACTTGAGCGCCACGACTCCCCAGTGAAAGTCACCACGTTCTGCCCCAGCTACATCAGCACAGGCATGTTTGAAGGAGTCAAGGGCCCGCTGCTGACGCCCATCATGAGCCCGGACACCGCCGTGGAGCGGGCGTGGCAGGCCATGCTGTCGGGTACACCCATCAAGCTGACGCCATGGACAGCCAAGCTGGCCATGGGGCTGCGCGGGGTTCTGCCTACTAGGGCGTGGGACGCCGTGGCCGGTAACGTATTCAAGGTGTACAACAGCATGGACCATTTCACCGGCCGCCAAGCCCCGGCAACTTCCACACCAGCAGCAACCTCGGCACCAGCAACAAAGGAGCTGCCGTGAGCACACCTTGGCAACGCACCGCAGAAGGAGCCAACCTGCTGAGCTCGGACGGAACACTGGGGGTGACCATCTTCGAGGAAATCACCACACTGGCCAACCAACACAACGCCATCAATCTGGGGCAGGGCTTCCCCGACGAAGACGGTCCGGCCGAGCTCAACCGCCTGGCCCAGGAAGCCATCGCCCGCGGCGAGAACCAATACGCCCCAGGCAAGGGACTGCTCGATCTGCGCCGTGCCGTCTCCGAGCACCAGAACCGCTTCTACGGGCTCACCCCCGATCCCGAGACTGAAATCATCATCTCCACCGGTGCCACCGAGGCCATTGCCGCCACCATCCTGGCGCTGACCGGCCCAGGGGATGAAGTCCTCACCTTCGAGCCCTTCTACGATTCCTACGGCGCGATGATCGGCCTCAGCGGCGCCACCCACACCACCGCGGCCCTTCTTGCTCCGGACTTCATGCCTGATGTGGCCGCGCTGGAAAACAGCTTCAGCCCGCGCACCAAGATGGTCATCATCAACAATCCGCACAACCCCACCGGCGCAATGTTCCCGGTGGAGGTGCTCAACGAAGTGGTGCGCCTGGCCATCAAGTACGACGCCGTCATCCTCACCGACGAGGTCTATGAGCACCTGACGTTCGGTCCCCGGCACATACCCGTGGCAACTCTGCCCGGTGCCGCTGAGCGCACGCTCACCATTTCCTCCGCCGGGAAGACGTTCTCCTTCACCGGCTGGAAGATCGGCTGGCTGTCCGGCCCGGCCGAGCTCGTGGCTGCGGCCCGGACCGTGAAGCAGTTCCTGAGCTACTCCTCCGGCACACCGTTCCAGGGCGCCATTGCCGCCGGGCTGCGCATGGACGACGAATTTTTCACCGATGCGGCCGCAACACTGGCCCGCAAGCGCGACATCCTCGCCGAGGGCCTGCGCGCGGCCGGCTTTGACGTGTATCTTCCCCAGGGAACGTACTTCATCAACGCGGACACCCAAAAACTGGGCATCACCGACGCCACCGCCCTGGCCCGCAGACTGCCTGAACTCGTCGGTGTGGCTGCCATTCCCGTCCCGGTGTTCTGCCACCCGGAAGGAGCCACGCGCACCCGTTCACTTCTGCGTTTCGCGTTTTGCAAACAGGTCCCGCTGCTGGAGCAGGCAGCCGGGCGTCTGGCCACGCTCAGGGACAAGATCTGATGACGGTCAGCCGTTTCCTGCGCACCAGCGGTGTCCATGCCACGGTGGACCCCGACCCCTGGCACGAGAACGCGTTCGTCTTGAGCATCAACGGTGCCGAACAGTCGCATGTGAACCTGGCCGAACCACAAGACGTCTTTTACGAATACCTGCGCCGGATCGCCAACGCCGTGGACCTGCTCAAGTCCCCCGGCGAGCCCATCACGGCGCTGCATCTGGGCGCCGGTGCGCTGACACTGGCCCGGTACATCCAGGCCACCCGACCAGGTTCAGTGCAGCATGCCGTGGAATTGGAACGCGAACTGCTGGACTTCGTCCTTGACCAACTGCCCCTGCCGGAGGGGACCGAGCTGACAAGCCATGTGGGCGATGCCCGTGAAGAACTTGCCGCCCTGCCCGCCGGACTCAAGTTCGACGTCGTCATCCTGGACATTTTCAGCGGCCCGGATGCTCCTGCCCACCTGGCTTGCGCAGATTTTTACCGCGAAGCGGCGGCAGTGCTGACGCCGGAAGGAATCCTGGCAGTCAACGTGGGCGACGAGCCGGGCTTCACCCTCGTGACGAGCCAAACTCGGGCACTGCAGGAGAGCCTGGAGCAGGTGGCCGCTTACGGCACCAGCATGCTGTTCACCCGCCGCTATCCCGGCAATATCATCCTGTTGGGAAAGAATGGGCCGTGGCCGGAGGGCTGGGCACAGGCGCTGGTGGCAGCCGGGCCACACCCGGCCACGGTGCTGACCGGCGTCGAACTGGACGAGCTCACCGGCTGAGATCCGGCAGCGGGACGACTCCCGGGAAACACGGTGGCTACGCTCAGTCCCTGACTACAAGACGTGCCGACCAGTGAAAGAGTTCTGGCCGCAAGGAAGCAGTTTCCTTGCGGCCAGAACTTAAATCATTGCCCTCCCATCATGGGAGGAGGTTCGCTAGTTGGAACCCTTTTCGACGAACAGGCACTCTGCAGGCTTGTGGTTGTCGGACTTCTGTGCCGCAACTTCCTTGCCATCAATGCTGATGGAGCAGGAGATTTCACCTGTGGCCCCCGAGGCGTACTTGCCCAGAACCAGGATCTTGGTGAACGTGGAGTCTGCCGGCAAGGTGAGTTCTTGGTTGAACGGCAGTTGCTCCGTCTTCATCTCCCCGCCGCTTTCCTTGCCGTCGGCGGTGACCACCAGGGCTTTGACGAGCGCATCGCTCTTTGCGCCTTCAACATGGAGAGTCACCTTTCGCTCAGCGGGAGCTTCTTGGCTGGCCGGGGCTGCCGTGGCGGCAGCCGGCGTAGCGGGATCCATGACAGGCACAGCGGCCCCCTGCGTTGCATCGACAGTGCTCGTGGAGTTAGCGGCCGGAGCCGGGTCATTCGTGGAACATCCGGCTAGGCTCAGGCCCAGCATCATCAAAGTGACTCCTGCAAAGAGCGGCAGGGAAAGTTTTTTAGCTGATTTCTTCTGAGTGGTCATGTATCGATGATTGCCCACCGGCACCTTGGGGCAAACTTGGCAGGTGGCGAAAAAGCTCGGATTCTCTCATAATCGAGCACATTTACGCTGACGCGCGTGCTCAACGATGCGATTCCACTTCCGTCGCTTTGCGCGCGGCGCCCTGCTGCACTTCCGCATGGCTGCAAGCTTCCCACCGGAATTACCGCGGCTGGAGCCGTCCAACCCGAGTAGCTTTTCAACAAGAAATTTGCGCTATGGCGAAGCTCACAGCTTTCTAATGTTCACTTTGGACGTCAATTCTCAGAATGCAGCAATGCCAGCACGGCTTCGTTGGAAAAATCCACGGCATGGCCACACCGGATGGATTCTGCAGCAGCTTCGGCCAGCGCCACGGCGATGACACCGTCTGCCGGGCTGACACGCGAAGGTTTTCCTGATGCGCGGGCTGCGGCAAATTCGGCATTTTGACGTGTGTACGGACTGTCAGCCACATCCAACTCTGGCAGATGGCCAGCGCTGCCGTTTTCGGAGGGTTGTTCATCCTTACTACCGCCAGCGTTGCGTGGAGAAGTAAAGGAGATGGTCCCACCCGGGCCTTCAACGCGCAGGCTCGTGCTGAAGCGCAACGTGTCCGGGCCCCATTCGCCGAGCAACTGGCTGATAGCGCCGTTCTGATGCGTCAACTCGACCTGTGCTGTGACGGGGCGCGGCAGTATCCCGTCAACACTGGGCGGGTCTTGCTCGGCAAACACCCGGGTAACGTCACCGGCAAGCCAACTGGCCTGGTCAAGATCATGAATCATCTGGTCGCGGACAATGCCGCCGCCTTGGGCTTCGTCAAAGAACCAGGATCCGGCAGCTGGGGCGGCCCCGGCCCGGCTCAGTTCCAATGCGGCCGGAACTCCGACCGCTCTACTGTCCAGTTGTTCCTTCGCCAATGCGTAGTCGGGGAAGAACCGCACCACGTGGGCTGGGAACAGCCGCACGCCAGCGGCCAGTGCGGCATTGGCCATCTCGGCTGCGCGTTCAAACGTTTCTGCCAGCGGCTTCTCGCAGATCACGTCCTTGCCTGCGGCAAAAGCTGCCATGGCGTAGCCATAATGTGAGGGGGTGGGTGTGAGTATCCCGACCATGTCCGAGACTTCCAACAGGGCCTCAAGCGAGCCCACATCGTCAATGCCATATTGCTCGACAAGAGCGGCAGCACCGGACCGTGAATACACAGATACATGAGCCCCGAGTTGCTGCCACCCGGCAATGTGCGCTCCGGCTATGCCACCGGCACCAATAAGACCGATCCGTAGTTGATTCACGAAGACTCCCAAGTGTAGGTGAGACCTGCTGCCGGTCAATCATGAGACAGGCCCCACCTTACTACCCGGGGTCATAGGGGACTTCGTCATGGCCCCACATGACATATCCAGGCAGAACAGCTACGGTGAGCCAGACGTGGGCAGCCGAGCTGTGCGATGCATTTCGAGTCGCCATTCAGGCACCTTGAAGGAGAAAACCACATCAAATACCATGCAGAAGTGAGGCATTGATATGAATCTTGATCCGGAAACGACAGCCTTTATCGCCATCCACTGTCAAGGCGACATCATTGGCGCCGACGGTGCCTTTGCTGACTTTTTCCACGACGAAGTGGTGAACCGTGGTGTCGTGAACAAGCTCTCGGGCCTCCTGGACAGCGCCCGGGAAGCGGGCGCAACAGTGATCTACACACAGATCGCGTACAGCCCCGACTACAGCGACTTGAATGCCAACTCCCCACTGCTGCAGATCGCGCGGGAAAGGGGATCCCTCAAGCACGGGGCCCAATCCACGAACTTCATAGAACCACTCACGCCGAAGGAAAATGATCTGGTGGTGACCAATCAACGAGTAGGCGGATTCACACCCGAGCTTGCAAAAATCCTCGCAGCCCAAGGGATCGAAACTCTGGTCTTCGCCGGAGTCGCCACCAACATCTCGGTGGAAAGCTCTGCACGTGCAGCCTCGGACCACGGCTATAACGTTGCCATCGTGGAAGATGCTTGTTCGGCCGCAACCCCGGATGCCCACGCCGCAAGCATCCAATCGCTCGGGCTTCTGGCCTCGATCACGAACTCCAAGGAACTGACCTGGGCACGTTGACCACCTGAGGCAGGATCCTGTGCCGCCACACTACTACTGGGGATGTTGAAGAAATTCAGGCAGGGCCTCGACATAGACGGTTTGTGGCGGTTCCAAGTACATGACGAGAACCCGCTCGCCCACATTGTAAATGGTACTTCCGTCGTAAGGGCGGGCCGGGTATCCAGACGTACCCCCGCGCACCTCCAGCATGACTTCCCCCAGGGTCTGCGGCCCAACGGTGCCCGAAACACGGCCAATTTTCCCCGTCAGGCTCCTGTCCAGCTCGCTACGCATGCCATCAATCCTGATTCGTTGGGGGCCGGCGCTTCAGTGCGGCCGTTAATTCAGGGAGGTAGTTGCCCACCTGTGACATGATCCCTGCGACCATGTTGTTGATGCCGTCTCCGCCGTTGAGCACTGTCAGTTGGCCCACATGCGCGAAGGGCTCCGCTGCAGCCGCCACGATGGCCGGCATGTTTTCAGCCAGCTGCTGGGATATGACGGCGTCCTGGTTCGTTCCCAGCGCCTCGGCACGGGCCTTGATGCCATCCGCCTCGGCCAACGCCTTGGCCTTGATGGAGGATGCAGCCGCGTCGCCGCGGGCTTTCGTTGCGGCGGCCTCAGCCTCGCCGGTAAGGCGTGTCGCTCCCGCGGTGGCAGCAGCCGCCGTCGCGTTGGCCTGCGCTTCCAGCTCGGTCTTTTTGGCCCGGGCCTCTGCAGCGCTGATGTCAGCGGACTTTTGCGCTTCAGCTTCCGTGCGTTGGGAGTATGCCCTGGCGTCGGCTGGCTTGCGGATGGTGGTTTGAAGCTTCTGTTCTTCCCTGTCCGCTTCAAGTTTCGCCACTTCGGTTTCCTGAACCACAACCTGCTGGCGCGCCGTGGCATCTGCCAGCGGTCCTGCTTGGGCGGCGTTCGCACGGGCTGTCTCTGCGTTGGCTTGGGCTGCCGACTGTCTGATGGCTGAGAGGCTTTGTGCATCGGCAATCAGGGATGCGGCTTCGGCTTCTTTTTCGGCTGCCTCCCGGTTGCTGGTGGCCTCTGCAATTCTGGCCTCCATCTTGACTTGCGCGATGTGCGGTTTGGCCAGATTTTGGATGTACCCGGTGGGGTCCTCCAAGTCCTTGATCTGCAGCGAGTCAACGACCAATCCCAGCTTTTCCATTTCCGTGCCGCTGGCACTGCGCACCTGAGAGGCGAGTTTGTCACGCTCCCGGATAATCTCCTCCACGGTCATGCTGCCGATGATCGACCGAAGATGCCCTTCAAAAACGTTGTACACCTGGCTTTCCATCTTGGCCTGCTGGCCCAAAAAGCGCCGGGCTGCATTGGCTATAAAGGGTGTGGAGTCCCCGATCTTGAAGATGACAACACCTTGGACCACTACCTGTATGCCCTGTGAGGTCACGCAATTGACCTGCAGCTCGGTCTCGTTCAAGGTCAGGGACAATGCCCGGACAGTCTGCAGGCCCGGGAGTACGAACGCTCCTGTACCGGTGACAATCTTGAAATCCATGCCGTCTGTGGTTCCTGCGCTTCCACGTGTGAACCCGGAGATGATCAATGCCTCGTTGGGCTCGGCCACCTTCCACATCATTTTCACGGCAGCCCTAAGCAGCAGCGCCACGATGACCAGGGCAACCACCACGACGACGAACGGAATGAACGGGGTGAAGTTTTGCATGACCGAAGTCCTTTCAGCGGTGGAAGCCTCCGTTAAGATGGATTCCACACAACCAAAAATACTCCGCAATTCTTGACTTTAACTGTGCTTTTGCGGGCTACAATTCCTGCGCCTCAACAACTGTCGGAGCTGCTGCTCATTCCCCCGCCGGTTCGGCAAACCACAGACGCGTTTCGCCATACTTTTTCTCGGCAAAGCGCCCCAGGGATTCCGGCCAGGCTGGTTCGGGAGTGCGTGCGGAGCGTTCCACCACCACCACTGCAAAGGTACTCAGCCGCGGCCCCAGCAGTTCAAGCACGGCAGAAAGCTCGTCCTCGGTCAGCGGGTAGGGCGGGTCCATGAACACCAAGTCCCACTGGTCCACTCCGGCCTCTGCCGCGCGCGCCATGAACGCTTCCACCTTGCTGCGTTGGACGCGTACCACTTTGGTGCCAAGTACCTTATTGACGAGTTCGGCGTTGCGTTGGCAGACGGCCGCAGCCTTGTCGTTGAACTCGACCAATTCCACCGAGGAAGCCCCACGACTGGCGCTTTCCACACCGAGGGAACCGGATCCGGCGTACAGGTCCAGGACGCGGGTGCCGGAGAGCATGTTCATGGATTCAAGCCGCGAAAACAACGCTTCCTTGACTCTGTCGGTGGTGGGACGCGTGGCGTCTCCCGGTACGGACACCAAGGGGCTGCCGCCAGCTGCACCGGCAACGATCCGGCTCATGCGCGTACCCCTGTTGTGCCAGCCGCGTTGCTTTTGCTAGCCACGTTCAAGGAATGCCTCATTCTTCTCCGTCAGGTACATGTCAATTTCAAGCTTCAACGCGGGATGGAACTCAAGTTCCGGGTCCTTGCTGACAATATCGGTGGCGTCATGCCTGGCCCGTTCAATCAAGGCCTCGTCGCGCAGGACACTGAGCATGCGCAGGCCGCTGACCCCACCCGACTGCCGCGCGCCCAGGATGTCGCCCTCGCGCCGCATTTCCAGGTCATTCTTCGCCAGCACAAAGCCGTCGCTGGTGGCAGCGACGGCGTCCAGGCGCTTGCGGCTGGGGTGCCCGGGTTCAAGGTTTGTCACGAGCAGGCAGGTTCCGGCATACCCGCCGCGCCCCACCCGACCGCGCAACTGGTGCAGCTGGGAGATGCCGAACCTGTCCGCATCAAGGACTACCATGAGCGTGGCATTGCGCACGTCCACGCCCACTTCGATAACGGTGGTAGCCACCAGAACGTCGATCTCCCCGGCCGCGAATGCAGCCATGGTGCCCTGCTTATCCTGCGAGTCCAGCCGCCCATGCAGCACCTCAATCCGCTTCCCGGACAGCGCAGGCAGTTCACGCAGGTAGCGCACGACGTCGAGTACCCCGGCCATGGGGCGGCCGTCGCCTTCCGTCGGCGGAATGTCCCCGTCATCGGGCAGCTCGCCGATCTTGGGGCACACCACGTAGACCTGGCGCCCGGCGTCGATCTCTTCACGGGCACGGGCCCACACCCGTGGTTCCCACCCGGGGTGTTCGGCCATGGGCGCCACGTGGGTGGTGATGGGGGTGCGCCCGGCGGGCAGCTCGGTCAGCTCGGACACTTCCAAGTCACCGAACACGGTCATGGCGACGGTGCGCGGGATGGGGGTGGCGGTCATGACCAACAAGTGCGGGGGTTTGAGTGCCTTGGCCCGCAGCGCGTCACGCTGCTCCACGCCAAAGCGGTGCTGTTCGTCCACGACAATGAGGCCCAGATCCGCAAACTGCACATTGTCCGAAAGCAGCGCGTGCGTGCCGATGACAATGCCGGCTTCCCCGGATGCCGCCGCCAGCAGTGCCTTCTTTTTGGCTCCGGCTGGCATGGACCCGGTGAGCAGCGTGACCTGGGTGGCGTGCGGGCCACCGAGCAGTTTCCCGGCCCCCAGGCTGCCCAGCAGTTCGGTGATGGAATACAGGTGCTGCGCGGCGAGCACTTCGGTGGGGGCAAGGAACGCGGCCTGACCGCCGGCGTCGACCACTTGGAGCATGGCCCGCAGGGCGACGACCGTCTTGCCGGACCCCACTTCACCTTGCAAGAGCCTGTGCATGGGATGCCCCGCGGCCACCTCGCCAGCAATCAATGTGCCGATCTCCTGCTGCCCGGCAGTGAGCGTGTAGGGTAGCGAAGCGTCAAAGGCGTCAAGCAGCCCGCCCTGGACAGTCCGCCTCCCAGTGGCGTCAAGGTGCATGGCCTCAAAGCGCTTTTGCGCCAGCACCGTTTGCAAGGCCAGTGCTTCCTGGTAGCGGAACCGCTTCCGGGCAGCCGGAAAGGAGTCCATATCAGTGGGGGCGTGGATTTGCGCGTATGCCTCCCACAGCGGCATGAGTTTTTCGCGTGCGGCAATATGCTTGGGGATGGGGTCGGGGATCTTTTCCAACTCGAGGGCGGGAAGAAGTGTCTGGATGATCTTCTCCGACTTCCAGCTGGGGAAGTTGGCCGTGCCGGGGTAGATCGGTACGGGCTTGGCTGACTGGACCTCAGCTTCGTGCTCGGCCAGTTCGTCGTCGGGCAGCAGGACGTAGCCGGGGTTTGTCAGCACCTTGGCGCCGTTGTAGAGCGAGACACGGCCGGAAAACATGGCCAACACTCCGGGCTGCAATTCCTGCTTGGCCTTGAAACCGTTGAAGAAGCTGATCTTCAGCCCCGAGGGACGGCCGGAATTGTCGGTGATGGTGACGTCGCTGATGGTGCCCTTGCGGGTTTGCATGTAGCGCGTCTTCAGCTCGACCACTCGGGCCAGGATGGTGGCTTCCTCATCCACCACCAGCTGGTCAAGGTCAGTCAGGTCCCCGCGGGCCAGGTAGCGGCGTGGGAAGTGGTGGAGCATCTCCCCGACCGTGCTGATGTCAAGGGCCTTGGCCACTGCCTTGGCCGACGGCGAACCGACGAGCCGCGAAAGCTCCCACACCAGCTCCGGGTAAGGGGTTGCCGGGATGCTTGCCGGATTGGGACCGCCGGCGTTAGAGGAGGTCATGGCCGTCGTCGGAAGAAGTGGCGGTTAACGCTGAAATGCTGACGTTGCTTGGATCACCCACAGCACGGATGGCGTCCAGCGCCACACCCGAGGAGGGGACATGGACGTGCAGCCGCCACGGGTAGGAACCGTTCGCGTCTGCTTCCTCCGACACGGCGCTCATGATGACGGAGTCGCCAAGGTCATCCAATTCCATGCGCAGCCCGGCAGCGGCCAGTGGCGTGAGGGAGATGCTGCACATGACCTCAACGCCTTCCTGCTCCGGCATGTCCAGGGCAATGTTGGGGTCTTGGACCTTGTAACCGGACAACCCGTCCAACAGGTCTTCCTGCAAGGGCTCACCAAGGATCACCGAGCGCAGGCAGTCAAGGATGAGCAGCAGCCCCACACCGCCGGCATCCACTACGTGGGCGTCGGTGAGCACTTCCAACTGGGACTCGGTCAGCACTACTGCTGCGCGGGCGGCGTCGACAGCCCCGTTGATGGTCTCTGCCAGTGCGTGGTTGGACTCATCAGCGTTCTGCCCGGCCCCCACTGCTTTGGCACCGCGGGCCGCAGCTTCCAGCACGGACAAGATGGTCCCCGGCATGGGTTCGCTCAGCGCACTCCAGGCACGCAACTGAGCCCGATGCAGCGCTGCCGCCAGCAGCGGGCCGCTCAGGCGCTGGGCGCCAGCGAGTGGTTCAGCCATGGCCACCAGTGAAACGGAGAGCAAGGTTCCGGAGTTTCCCCTTGCGTGTTCCATCGCCGCCCGCCCCGCGGTGGCCATGGTGACACCCACGTCCGAAGGTTCGAGGTTCGCCAGTGCCTGCGCTGCGGCCCTGACCGTCAGGTACAGGTTGGTGCCCGTGTCCGCATCCGCCACCGGGTAGATGTTGATGGCGTTGAGCCGGTCGCTGTGGTTGGCCAAAGTTTGTTCGGCCATGGCCAGCCAACGGCGAACCACGGGTGCAGTTGCGGCGATCTTAGACTGCAAAATGATCCCATCCCAGAGCACCGTCCACGGTGCCTTCAAAATTCTGTCCGTCAATGGTCACAGCAACTTCAGCCGCACCCAAAGACCACACCGAGCCTATCCTAATGAAGCCTCCCGGGAGCGGAGTGTTCGCCGGGAACGTAGACAGCAATCCATGGTCTTCGCCTCCGGTCAGCACCCAAACTAGTGGATCAACGCCCACAAGCTGGGCATGTTCGATCAGCTCTTCAGCCACCCGTGACAGAACCGCACGATCCAGATCCAGGCCCACGCCGCTCGCTGTTGCCATTCTGGTGGCATCCCTGAGCAGGCCGTCGGAAATATCCATCATGGCTGTCGCGCCGGCGCGCGCAGCCAGCACCCCGGCAGCCAGCGGCGGCTCCGGTCGCGCAAACAGCTGGGCAGCCCGAGCCAGCCCGGGGGTGAAATCCTGCGCTGGAACATGGCTTTCGTGCAGCGCCCAACCAGCGGCTGAGAAGCCCATGTTGCCGCACACCGCAATCTGGTCCCCTGCCCGGGCGCCGCTGCGCAGCACGGGGTCGCGGCCTTCGAGGGTGCCTGTCACGGCGACGGTGACCACGATTTCGCTGCCGCCGGACAGGTCTCCCCCAGCCACCGAGCACTGGGGTGCCCCGAGCGCAACAATGGCGGCACTCAAGCCCTCGGCCAGCTGCTCAACCCAGCTGACCGGCGTCGTGCCCGGCAAGGTGAGGCTGAGGACAATGGCCGTGGCGGAAGCACCCATGGCGTTGATGTCGCTGAGGTTTTGGGCGGCGGCCTTCCAGCCGACGTCGTAGCCGGTGCTGGTGCTGCCGTTGGGCCAGAGCAGGCGGAAGTCCTTGTCCTGGACCTGGGTGTCGATGGAGATGACGGTGCGGGAGTCCGGCGCGGCGATGATGGCGGCGTCGTCGCCGGGGCCCAGCAGCATGGAGCTTCCGGCGTGCAGGCGCGGAAAGATGCGCGCCAGGAGCTCGGATTCGGATAGTTGGGCCACGGTGAGGGTCATGCTTTAACCGTAGCGCCACAGTGGGACATTGACGGAACCGGGTGGCCCTGTCTGTGTCGGTGGCCGCCCTACTGCTCCTGCATGGGGATGCGCACGCCGCGCTCGGCCGCAACCTCAATGGCACGCTCGTAGCCGGCGTCGGCATGGCGGATCACGCCGGTACCGGGGTCGTTGGTCAGCAGGCGCTGGAGCTTCTCGGCCGCCAGCGGCGTGCCGTCGGCCACGGACACCTGGCCGGCGTGGATGGAACGGCCAATGCCCACGCCGCCGCCGTGGTGGATGGACACCCAAGTGGCACCGGAGGCGGTGTTCAACATGGCGTTCAGCAGCGGCCAGTCGGCAATGGCGTCCGAGCCATCCTTCATGGCTTCCGTCTCACGGTATGGGGAGGCAACGGAACCGGAGTCCAGATGATCGCGGCCAATCACAATGGGCGCCTTCACGCGGCCGTCGGCAACGAGCTGGTTGAACATCACGCCGGCCTTCGCCCGGTCACCGTAGCCCAGCCAGCAGATCCTGGCCGGCAGCCCCTCAAACTCAACGTGCTCGGCGGCCGCGTTGAGCCAGCGGTGCAGGTGCGCATCCTCCGGGAACAGTTCCTTCAATGCCTCATCCGTCACGCGAATGTCCTCCGGGTCACCGGAGAGGGCCACCCAACGGAACGGGCCCATTCCCTCGCAGAACAGCGGACGGATGTAGGCCGGGACAAAGCCGGGGAACTCAAAGGCACGGTTGTAGCCGCCCTTGCGCGCCTCGTCGCGGATCGAGTTGCCATAGTCAAAGACCTCGGCACCGGCATCCTGGAACTCCACCATGGCCTGGACGTGGCGGGCCATCGCGTTCTGCGACTTCTTCGTGAAGCCGTCGGGATCCTGCTGCGCTTCCACGGCCCACTCCTCCACCGAGTATTCAGTGGGGAGGTAGGAGAGCGGGTCATGGGCGCTGGTCTGGTCCGTGACAATGTCCACAGTGAATTCGCCGGCATGGTGGCGGCGCAGGACCTCCGGGAACACCTCGGCCGCATTGCCGACGACGCCGACGCTCAAGGCCCGCTTCTGCGCCTTGGCTTCCAGCACGCGGACCAGAGCGGTGTCGAGGTCCGGGGCCAACTCGTCAAGGTAGCGTTTGCCCACACGGCGCTGCAACCGCTCTGCGGACACATCAACAATCAAGCAGGCGCCACCGTTGAGTGTGACGGCCAAGGGCTGGGCGCCGCCCATGCCCCCGCAGCCACCGGTCAGGGTCAGCGTGCCGGCAAGGGTGCCGCCAAAGCGCTTGACGGCAATGGCGGCGAACGTTTCAAAGGTGCCCTGCAGGATGCCCTGCGTGCCAATGTAAATCCAGGAGCCGGCCGTCATCTGCCCGTACATGATCAGGCCCTCGGCCTCGAGCTTGCGGAATTCGGGCCAAGTGGCCCAGTCCCCCACCAGGTTCGAGTTGGCCAGCAGGACCCGCGGAGCCCAGACATTGGTGCGGAACACACCCACCGGCTTGCCCGATTGCACCAGCAGGGTTTCGTCGTCGTCGAGGGTCTTCAATGTGGCCACAATGGCGTCGTAGGCTTCCCATGAACGTGCGGCCCGGCCTGTTCCCCCATAGACCACCAGGTCCTCGGGGCGTTCGGCAACTTCCGGATCCAGGTTGTTCATGAGCATGCGCAGGGGCGCCTCCGTCTGCCACGACTTCGCGGAGAGCACGGTGCCGCGTGCTGCGCGGATGGTGCGGGAGGGGTCGTGAATCGTTGCCATGATGAATTCCTTAGCTGCTGGTCCACTTCATGGAACCAGCTGGTTCCGGGCAGAAGTTCCTTTCTTCCATCCAACCCCGGACTGCCGCGCCATTCTAGGGATCACGCGGTGCATCTGTCTGTCATACCGGACAAGCCACCCCCGCAGCCGGAGCCCTGCAAAAGCGCACGTGCGTTGACGATCCATACAACGGCTAGGCTTGGTACATGCCTTTGAATGTTCGTTCCTGGCGCACGGCTGTGCCGTTTGCCGCCGTCGCCCTGCTACTTCTGACCGCTTGCGGGCCGTCGGTGACTGTCGATGAAGCCAAGGATGCCAACAACCCCGCGTGCGCGCCGATGATGGTGGCCCTGCCCGATGCACTGGCCGACGCCAAGCGACGCACCACCAGCAGCCAGGCCACGGCAGCCTGGGGAGATCCTTCCGTGGTCATTCTGCGCTGCGGCGTCACCGTCCCGGGACCCACCACGGACAAGTGCGTCAGCGTGAATGGCGTGGACTGGGTCATGAAGGAAGGCGAGTCCTACTGGACGCTGACCACCTACGGCCGCAACCCCGCCACCGAACTGCTGCTGGCCAAGAACAAGGTTCCTTCCGACACGGTCCTGACGGAAATCTCCGCCGCAGCAGCCAAGATTCCGACCACAGGGCACGGCTGTATAGGCCCCAATGACGTGCCCAACCCCAGCCCAAGCACGACGCCGAACTAGGCTTTCGCGCCCAGCCTCCACAGCGAGGTGGTTTCCTTGCTCCGCGCAGCGAAGAACGGGTCGCTGCGATCCATGGAGCGCGGATGTTTGGGCGGTGTGTCCAGTTTTCCCAAAACCTCGAGTCCGCCCTTGTCAATCCACCCCAGCAGTTCTTCGCGCGAGCGCAGACCGAGGTGTTCGGCTAGGTCGGAGATGACCAGCCAGCCTTCTCCCCCGGGCGTCAGGTGCCCCGCGAGCCCGTTCAGGAACGCCTTGAGCATGCGGGATTTGGGGTCGTAGACGGCGTTATCCAACAAGGTGTTCGCGGTCCCCGGCAGCCATGGCGGGTTGCAGAGCACCAGCGGGGCCCGCCCGTCCGGGAACATGTCCCCTTCGGTGGCCTCGACAACATCCGCCAGCCCCAACCGTTCAAGATTGTCCTGTGCACAGGCGATGGCCCGCGGTTCGCTGTCCGTGGCCACTACACGTTTTACGCCGCGCTGGGCCACGATGGCCGCCAGGACTCCCGTGCCCGTGCCAATGTCAAAGGCCAATTCCTGAGAGGGCAGCGGTGCCTGCGCCACGAGCCCCAGGTATTCGCTGCGGATGGGCGCAAAAGTACCGTAGTGCGGGTAGATGACAGCATCCAGCTCCTGCACAAACACACCGTTACGGCGCCACTCATACGCTCCGACGGCGCCCAGCACGTCCTGCAACGGGGCCACCACGGGCCCCACCACGTCTCCGGCGGCGGCCCTCCACGCCTCAGCCACATCGGGTGCCCGGCGCAGTGCTACTGTGGGGCCCGCCTCTAACGGCACGAGCAGCAGGCCCAGCATCCTGGCCCGTTGTGTCCGCCCTTGGCGGTAGCGGTAGAACGCCTTGGCGACGTCCTCGCCGTCGTGCCTGGAAAAAACGGGCAGGCGCCGGGCCATGGCGGAGAGCAGCTGGCGGGCATTGTGGTAGTCTCCGTGCCACAGCATGGCCGTTCCCTGGGCGGCAAGGCGGTGGGCATCGTCGGCCGTCAGAGAGTCGTCCACCACCTGCACCTTTTTTGGCGCCGCTGCGCCGCTGGCGGAGAACCACACGGCCGTATGCTCGGTGTCTCCCTGTGTCCAGCTCAGGGTGGGTGCCGCAGGCAATGGCTCATGGCTCATGGGCGAAAATGCTCCTTGGGATGGCGGCAGACGGGGATTTCCGCGTGGCTCACGAAGGTGTGTGCTTAGCTCACTGCATTCGCGTCGACGGCGCTGAGGTGGCGGTGCCCGCGCGGGCGGCGACGGTGGAGGGGGACGTTCCGATCACGGCAGATAGAAGCTTTGGGGCCCTTTGCATTCCGGCGCCGACGTCCATCACAGCGCAGGCGGGGCTTTCCAGCCGAGATGCCGCGGCCGGGGGAAGAAGTGTTGGCGCCCGGAACGACGAGCGACACTCCGCCAGAAGTCGTTTTGGTCACGGCGGTGGCAGTTTTGACGCTGAAGCTCATGGGGGTGCTGCCGCCAGCGGCCAAGGCCAAGCCAGCCAGCACGGCCACCACAGCCTGCAATTTCGGACCCAGCGTACTGCTGCTGCCGGGGATGCTCTTCACGTTCTGCTACCTCGCCAGTTCTGCTTCGTTGATTTCCGCGTACACCTCATTGTCCGGTATCAACTCGTCGAACGCCAAAATGGTGACCGCCAGCCCTCCTCCGGCGGGAAGCGCACGGGCCCGCACCCTGCCCGATTCCACCCGGCGCAGCACGCCGAGCAGCTGCTCCACGGCGTCCTCCAACACGGCGCTGTTCATGGGGGCTTTGCGGTCATCGAGGAGATCCACTTTCACCCCGCGCACCCTCGCTGCCCGCGCTGCCTGCACAACCTCCGGGGTGGCCAGGAGGCGGCCGCGGATCTGATCGCGCAGCTCAGCCTCCAACAGTGCGAGCTCCTGCCGCTGTCCGACAGAAAGCTCCCCGGCCGCGATGGCTTCAAGGGCCGGGCGGGTGGTCTGCTCCAGTTCAAGCATCCACTTGTCCCGGTACAGTCTGTGCGCGTGTTCGCGGCCCAGACGCATAGCCGACTCCCTGCTCTGCTCCGTGTACGCGGCGATATTGTTGCGGCTGCGACCGAGCATGACGTGCACGGCCGTGGCAATGACCATCCACATGACCGGGGTAAGCACCAGCGCCAGCGCATCCACCAACGACAGCTCGTGCGCCATCGACGCGCTGAAGTCCAGCACGGCAAACGCAACCATGCCCAGCCATGCCAGCAGCACCCGGTTCCTAAACGCCATCGCCACCAGCAGCATCTGAACGGCACCGTTTTGCCATGACGCGTAGCCGGGATGCAACCCTGTCGGCAGCACGCTGGTCACCAACACATCGACAAGCACCACGCCGGCCACAACAGCCAGTGCCGAGCCCAGCGGCAGCGCATGCTCACGTGTGCGCCAGCAAATTGCCACCACCAGGGCCAGGGTGATGACCATGGCCGCCAGCGGCTGCCACAGGGATGTGACCTTGTGCAGGTTGGCCAAACCAAGAATCACGTGGGCAACGGGCATGGGAATGGCAACCGCCAGCACCAGCCACTTGCTAATCACCCTGTCCACGGGCACCGCCTTCCCGTGGCCATTGCAGCCGCACCAGCGTTCCTCCGCCTGGACGGGAGGAAATTTCGGCGCTGCCACCCACCTGGCACATGCGCTCAACGATGGATAAGCGCACCCCCATCCGCTCCAACGGAACCGTTCCCACGTCGAAGCCCGGCCCGTCATCACTGACGTCAACCACCACTATTCCGTGCTCAGATTCCTGCTCATTTCCCAGGTCAGTTTCCAGATCAATTTCCAGGTCAGTGACAGTGGCCGTTGGCACCGCACCCGGCCTCGGATGCGCTGCACCCCGTCTCGGGTGCCGGCCCGGGAACTGAACGCCCACCTGCAGTGCAGCTCCGGGAGCATGTTCGGCCGCATTCCGCACAGCCTCCATGGCCGCCTGGGTCAAGGCCCGTGCCACGAGCAGGGGGATCTCCCTCCTCCCACCTGGCACGGGCTTCGGAACCTCTACCTGCATACCCAGGCTGCCAACGGCGTCCCCCAACCTGCCAAGCCACTCGCGGGTGGTGAGGTGGTCCGCGGAGGAGGTTCCGGCGTCGTGCTTCACAGTTTCAAGCTGGGCCAGGGCAGCCACCGCAGCGCGACGCGCGGCCTCCACCACCTCCTGGGTGCGGGCCTGCGAGGCGACAATCAAGGTGCTGAGGATAATGTCATGGGTCAGTGCGTCGAGGCGGTGGCGCTCCAGCGAAATTGCTTCCGAGCGGGCGGCCTCGACGAACTTTTCCACGGCGTCCACGGCGGCTTGGTCAGATTCC
This sequence comes from Arthrobacter sp., assembly GCF_030540645.1. Classification (GTDB taxonomy): domain Bacteria; phylum Actinomycetota; class Actinomycetes; order Actinomycetales; family Micrococcaceae; genus Specibacter. The sequence goes on along the minus strand of NZ_JAUNVV010000018.1, from coordinate 8,416 downwards.
AGGACAGCCCCGCGCAACGCCCAGATGGGGGCGACGATCACAGTGGTCATGGCCACCGTCAGCAGTGCGTCCTGCCACGAGTCGGACCAGTGCCGCCCGTAACCGGCCGGCAGCAGCGGGACGGCAAGGATCAGCATCGAAAAGACCAGCCCATAGATGTTGGCCATTTTGATGTCCTTCGCCACCGCTGCCAGACCCACTCCGGCCCCGGCAATGCCCCATGACCAGGGACGGGCGTCGGGGCTCAGGCCATTGCCGATCAGGCCCAGATGCCACAGCAGAAAGCCGAGCAGGATCATCCACGCGACCGTCCCGGCAAAGAGGCGACGCAGGCCGGCATGTTTCCGGGGGATCATGGTGGCTATGGTCAGCACCGGGATCAGGACCACGAAAACCATATAATCGAGCTGGGTTTTACTCCCCGCACCCTGCAGGAGGTCGGGCAGGGCCAAGGCAATGAGGAGCAAGGCAAAGACGCCAATGGAACGGGCCAGTAACAATTCGGTCAACTCGACCGTGTTGGGCTTGATGGCGGGTCGTGATTTGGTGCGCGGGAGAATCATCCTGCGCCTACGCTGGCTCGGTGGTGATGACGCCGTCTTCCAAAGCACGGTGGTAGAGCTCCAGCTTGGTGGGGGCGTAGCGGCCGGCTACCGCGTACTTTTCGCGGATGCGCTTGATATTGGTGCCCACCGTGTTGGCGGAGATGTTCATGCGCGTGGCGATTTGGCCGCGCGTGAATCCGGTGGCGTAGAACTTCAAGGTCTCGAGCTCGCGCTCGCTCAATTCAGCGGCGATGAAGCTCCTGTCCGCTGAAATCGCGGCGGCCAGTTCCTGATTGTCAATGGTTTGGCCGGCGGCGACCAGGCGCACCATCTCCAAGGTGTCGCGGATATCTTCGGCCTTGCGGGAAATTCCAGAAGCTCCAGCGGAGAGAGCTTCGCGGATGGCGTCCGGGTTGTCGCCCAAGCTGAAAACAAGAACCGGGTAGCCGGCGGAGAGAACCGCACGGACGTTGTCCCCCGGCGCAGAGCCGTCGGACAGCGACAAGTCCAACACCACCACATCAAACATGCCGGGCGGTCCCTGCAGCAACCTGCCCACAGTGTCCACAGCTGCCACGACCTTCAGTGGATGTTCGGAAAACTTCGCATCCAAGGCGGCACCAGCCGAAAAGCCGATGCGCACCACTTCATTGTCATCAACAATGCCAACACGAATAACCGGATACAGCATTGTGACTCCCCAGAAGTACGTGACCTTTTATCCAAAGCATAAGTCCGACGGCGGGGTCCAGTGACTTATGACAGCCTCCCCGGGATGATTACGCCTATCGCCGGCGTGGATCATGCGGGGCGCAACGGGCTAGGCCAGCATGGATGCGACAACTCCGGCGACGAGTGCCTCGACCTCGGCAACCGGCCTCGGGTCGTAAAGCAGCTGCCCGGCCAGTCCGGCACTGAATGCAAGGATGGCCCGCGCAAGCGAGTCGTCATCCAGGCGTGCGTGCAGCTCACCGTCCGCGCGCCGCCAAGCGAACAGGCGAATCAGTTGAGTGCGGATCGCCTCATCCCCCCCGCGGATCGACGCTGCGATCTTCTCATCGAACGGCGCCCTGTCCGAGAACGCAACTCCGACAATCACGGCTGCGCGGCGTTCCGCGTCGACTGGGAGGGTGGCAGACACCAAGCCCACCAGCCACTTCTCAAGCGTTGGCTTCGCGGGCTCTGCCGAGAAGGAGCCGGTCACCGTGGACTGCGCACGCTCCAGTGCCGCATGAAGCAGCTCCTCCTTCGTTGCGAAGGCTTTCTGGACTGCCCCCAGGGAGCATCCCGCCTCACGCGCCACGGAGCGGAACGAGAGGCCCGGCAAACCATCGCGGGCTACGATCTGCAGTGCAGCGTCTGCAAACTCGGTAATGCGTGCCGACACCGGTCCTCCTGAGTTTTTGAAGAAGTCTTGTGCACATTCAGAATACAGGTGTATTCTACAAAAAAAAGTCGAATACACCTGTATTCCTTCAAGGAGTGTCATCATGTCTACAACATCCAGTCTTGTTCAAAAGACCCGCCCTTACCTCGCACTGCTGCTCACTACTGCCGGACTGGTTGTCTTCCTTGGCGCTGTGGGAACCGTCAGCTACCTCCTCGGGTTCACCGGATACCTGCCGCTGGTCGCCGCGTTCATACCACTGGCGGCCGCAACCGCCATCGGCCTAACGATGCGCCGCTCGTGGCGGGTGACCGGGTTCCGGCGCATCGAGACAAGGCGACCCGGTGCGGCGACTGCCATGGTACTTGTCGCAGCGCTCCCGATCGCGGTCATAGTTTCCTCCAACGGTGTGGACGCCCCTGGCGTGGGAATCCTGGCATTCGCCGGTCTTGCGATTCTTGTGGGATTCGTCGAGGAGTCGATCTTCCGCGGAATCCTGCTGCGGCTCTTTTCCGCCCGTGCACCTTGGGTGGGGGTTGTTGCCACCTCAGTGGGGTTTGCCGTGGCGCACTCTGCCGCAGCGCTGTCACCCGAACAGAGCATCACCGAAAGCCTCGCCACCATCGTGTTCGCGTTCTTCTTCGGCGTGATCGCCTGCACCCTGGTGCGGATGACGGGCAGCATCTGGCCTGCCATCGCACTGCACGTGGCCTTCGACTTTTCCGGTTTTGTGCTGGTTCCCCGTTCGGCTGAAGTCACCGACCTCGTGAGCGTGGCTGTCGCCGCCGTCCTCGCCGTGGTCCTCGTGCTGGTTGCCCGCCGTCATGGCTAGCCACCCGCCAGCTTAGCGCAGGCCCACCTTGCGCTGGAGGGCAAGCTGGAGCAGCTCGTCAATCAGCTCGGGGTAGCTCATCCCCGAGGCCTCCCACATCTGCGGATACATGGACGACGGTGTGAAGCCGGGCATCGTGTTGATCTCATTGATGATCAACTCACCGTCCGCGGTGTAGAAGAAGTCCACGCGGGAGAGCCCCTCGGCGCCGACGGCGTCAAACGCTGCCGCAGCCAGCTCACGCACACGCACGATGTCCGCCTCGGGCATTTCCGCAGGGCAGCTGAGGTTCACGGCATCGCCCTGGACGTACTTGGCGGCAAAGTCATAAAACTGGTGGTGGGCGCCGTCGACCATGGCAATTTCACCGGGCAGCGAAACCCGCGGAGCGTCGCTGCCCCGGCCCTCAAGGACGGCGATTTCGATTTCGCGGCCCACGATTCCGGCCTCGATGACCAGCTTGAGATCGTGCTCGCGTGCCTCGGCGATGGCGGCATCCAGCTGCTCGGCAGAGTCCACCTTCGAGATCCCCATGGAGGAGCCGGCGCGGGCAGGCTTCACAAAGACAGGGAAGCCAAGAGCTGCCACGCGCGCGCGCACCTTCTCCGGGTTCACGGTCCATTCGCGGTCGGTGACCGCAACATAAGGCCCCACACTGAGTCCGGCGGCTTCAAAAACCACCTTCATGAAGTGCTTGTCCATGCCGATCGCCGACGCCAGCACTCCGGCACCCACATATCGGGTGTCCGAAAGTTCCAGCAGGCCCTGGACGGTGCCGTCCTCACCCCACGGCCCGTGCAGCAGCGGGAACACCACGTCCACGGCGCCGAGCTGCTCGGGCACGTTCACAGCATCCGAGACCACCAGCTGGTGGCCGCCGCCCAGGTGCGCCAGCGAAACGGTCCGCTCTCCCCCGGCAACCTCCGGCAGGGCACCCCCGGCGAGGGACACGCCGTTGATCTCCCCGCCAACCAAAACCCACTGGCCGTCCTTCGCAATGCCGATGGGGACGACGTCGTACTTGTCCTTGTCAATGGCACCCAGCACGCCGGCGGCCGTCACGCAGCTGACCGAATGTTCGCTGGAACGGCCCCCGAAAAGAATGGCAACGCGAATACGCGCAGATGTAGCGGGGGAATCAGTAGTCACGCGTTAATCGCCTTCGGATTTCAGTTGGCGGGCCAACAGCAGCGGGCCCAGTTCATCGACAGTCAGTTTACCCTCAAGCACGGCCACCACGGCATTCGTGATGGGCATGTCAACACCCATCTTCGCGGCCAAATCCGAGACTGCACGCCCGGACTTGATGCCCTCGGCAGTCTGCGTCATGCGGTTGTTGACGTCCTCCAGCGTGAGGCCCTCACCCAGCATGCGCCCGGCCGTGTGGTTGCGGCTCAGCGACGACGAGCACGTGGCCACGAGGTCACCCAGGCCGGCCAGCCCGGCCATGGTCTCGGCCTTGCCGCCCAGCGCCAGTGCCAACCGCGTGGTCTCAGCCAGGCCACGGGTGATGACGGCCGCCTTCGTGTTGTCGCCCACCTTCTGGCCCTCACACATGCCCACGCACAGGGCGATCACGTTCTTCACGATCCCGCCAATCTCCACGCCCACCACGTCGGAGACCGTGTAGGGACGGAAATACTTGGACTTGCACATTTTCGCAACCCATTTGGCAGTATTCTCATCCACACAAGCCACCACTGAGGCTGTGGGCTCCTGGCGCGCAATTTCCATGGCCAGGTTGGGGCCAGAAACCACCACAACGCGCTCCGGGCCCAGCCCCAGTTCCGACTGGATCACCTGGGACATACGCTGGTCCGTTCCCAGCTCCAGCCCCTTCATCAAACTAACGACGACGGCGTCCTTCGCCAGGTGCGGTGCCCACCCGCCCAACTGTTCGCGCAGCGTTTGGGCAGGCACGGCAAGCACCACCAGCTCTGCATCGCGCAGAACTTCCGCAACATCCGTGGATGCGGTGATGCTGGCAGGGAGCGCAATGCTTGTCAGGTAGCGGGGATTGCGGTGGTTGTCATTGATCTGCTCCACCACCTCCTGGCGCCGGCCCCACAACACCACTTTCAGGTCGGTGCCTTCGCCACCGTCAGCGAGGATCTTCGCAAAAGTGGTACCCCAGCTGCCTGCACCCAAAACCGCGATCTTGGCAGGCGCCTTGCCATCCACGTAGCTCACTTCAGGTCCCCTGTTTCTGTTGTTCCGGCGTCGTTCTTCATGTCTTTCGAAGTGCTGGGTGCCTCAAGTTTGGGAGCCTTGGGGCTCTGCTCACCGCGCTCCACGAACCGGCCATGGGCCGTTTGGTGGTGGGCGGCGGGATCCCAGCGCTGGGCAGGGGCAGCCTCACCGCGCAACTCGACCAAAATGGCGGTGATGGCCGCCATGATCACCTCCGTCATGGCTTCCAAGGTGGCCTTGTCGGCATCATGACCGGCGAATGCGCTCAGATCCACGGGATCGCCCACCACAACCCGCACCTTCTTACGGGGGAAAATCTTGAACCCCTTGGCATAGCGCGGGAACACCTCCTGGGCGCCCCAGTGCACCACGGGAATCACCTTGGCGCCGGTGCCCAGAGCCAGCCGCGCAGCCCCCGTGTGCCCCTTCATGGGCCACAGCTCGGGGTCACGGGTGAGCGTACCTTCCGGATACACGACAACTGCACCCCCGCCGATGAGCACTTCCCGTGCCGCCACGATCGACTTGCCTGCACCGACACCGCTGCGCTCCACCGGTATCTGGTGAGCACCGCGCAGCACCGCGCCGAGGACGGGGGTTTTGAACAAGCCGTCCTTGGCCAAGAAATACGGCATGACGTTCTGGTTGTACAGCAAATGCCCTACCACGATGGGATCGATTTCGGTGCAGTGGTTGGGCACCACGATAAAGCCGTCATCCTGGGGCAGACGGTCCAGTCCGTACCATTCCTTCCCAATGAGGACGTTCATGATGCTCCGGGCTACCCCGGCAAGAAGGGCGAAGAACATGCGGGTGCCCAGCGTCATGCCCTTGGGTTTGAAGGGCCTCTTGTGTGCCGGTTTGCCCTGGCTCAGGAGGTGGGGGCTGGGCTGGGCTGAGTCAGGGAGGTCGGGGTTTGAACCGGCACCCATGGCGGCTACCCCGCCTTCCGGACAGATTCCAGAACGTCAAAATCGGCGCCCAGGTCATCAAGTTTGGCAGTGAAATGCTCATAGCCGCGACTGATCACATCAATGCCCGTGACGTTTGAGGTGCCCTGGGCGGCCAGAGCCGCAATCATATGGCTGAAACCACCGCGCAGATCAGGGATGTTGATATCGGCACCCTTAAGTGGCGTGGGCCCGGAAATCACTGCTGAGTGAATGAAGTTACGCTGGCCAAAACGGCACGGGATGCTGCCCAGGCACTCGCGGTGCAGCTGGATGTTTGCACCCATGCGGGTCAGCGCCTCGGTGAAGCCAAACCGGTTTTCATACACTGTCTCGTGCACAATGGAGACGCCCTCAGCCTGGGTCAGCGCGACGACCAGCGGCTGCTGCCAGTCGGTCATGAAACCAGGGTGCACGTTCGTTTCCAGGACGAGCGGCTTCAGGCTGCCGCCCTTGTGGAAGAACCGGATCCCGTCGTCGTGAATGTCCATGCCGCCGCCGATCTTGCGGAACGTGTTCACGAACGTCATCATGTCGCGCTGAGTGGCGCCCTCAACGTAAATGTCTCCGCCGGTGACAAGAGCTGCCGACGCCCACGAGGCTGACTCGTTGCGGTCCGGCAGGGCAGTGTGGTCGTAGCCGGTGAGTTCAGCAACGCCCTCGATGCGGATGGTCCTGTCCGTCTGCACCGAAATAATGGCACCCATCTTTTGCAAGATGGCGATCAGGTCAATGATCTCCGGCTCCGTGGCGGCACCTTGGAGTTCGGTGATGCCCTCCGCGCGGGTGGCGGAAAGCAGCACTTGTTCCGTGGCGCCGACGCTGGGGTACGGGAGGGAAATCTTGGTGCCTTTCAGGCCCATGGGAGCGGTGATGGAGATTCCACCACTGGTCTTTTCCACAACGGCACCGAACTGGCGCAGCACGTCCAGGTGGTAGTCGATGGGGCGGTCGCCGATCTTGCAGCCGCCAAGGTCGGGGATGAAGGCATGGCCGATGGAGTGGATCAGCGGCCCGCACAGCAGAATGGGGATGCGTGAGTCCCCTGCGTGTGTGTTGATCTCGGCACTGGAAGCCTTCTTAGCGTTGGCCGGGTTCATCGTGAGGTCGCCCGTGACGGAATCCATGTCAACCGTGACACCGTGGATCCGCAACAGCGAAGTTACCACCTCGACGTCCTTGATCTCCGGAACGTTGCGCAGCGTTGAAGGGGCATTTCCCAGCAACGCGGCCACCATGGCTTTGGGAACCAGGTTCTTGGCACCGCGCACCTTGACTCGTCCCTTGAGCGGAACACCGCCTCGGACTGTCAGAATTCTGCTCATCGTCACCTAATCCTTTGTTCCACGTGTGGGCTCGCAACCTGCCCGGGCTTCAGTCAAGCATAGTTTCCCGTCTCAAGATGCTGAAATGCGCGCTCCGGCCGGTGCAGGCGCAAAGTGGCTCCGGGGGCTGTTGTGGTGATCCGACGCTGCTATAGCGGGGTCCGTGGACCACAACAGCCCCCGGCGGGTCTGAACGGGCTCTCCGCACGGCGCTCTCCGGCCACATCGATCCTCCACAGGCCGGGCTGCCGATAGTGTTGTCCACTTTCGCCTCGGCAACCCGAGGTGTGCGGACTGACAGCGTCCACGATGGAGCATGACCTCTTTCCAGATACCCGAATTCATCAAGGCCCCCAGCGTGCTGGTCGAGGAATACGGCGCCCGGCAGCTGTCCCGGCTGGCCGCCTCAGGTGAGCTTCACCGCGTGCGACGCGGTCTGTATCTGCGTACTGAACTGTGGAGCTCGCTCAAGCCGTGGGAACAGTACAGGGTCCGCATTCAGGCAGTCCACGAGTTGGCCCATACGGCCCCGGTTTTCACCCGGCAGTCAGCAGCCCAGGTCATGGGCTTGCCGCTGGTCCGCGTGCCCCGCCCGGTTGAGACGCTGTGCGCCGCGAAGAACGGCGGCCAGAGCAGCAATGGTGTGCACCGGCTCCCCGCGATCGACGGCGACCCTCCACCGTGGCAGATGCACGGCCTGCTCGTGACCCCACCCCACATCACTGCCCGCGACATGGCCGTGTGCCTGCCGCTGGCCCAGTCCCTGCCCGCCATGGACAGCCTGCTGTCGATGCGGATCCTTCCTGGCTCCCCCGCCAACGTCCCGTTGACGTTCCCCGTGGAGAAGATCCAGCTGGCCATTTCACGGCTGCCCTACGCTTCCCAAAAATGCCGGGCCTTGCGGGTGCTTGCAGCCGGGAACGGGCTGTCCCAATCCGCCGGTGAATCACTCAGCCGGGCCATCATGCTTGAAAACGGGTTCCCGGAGCCAGCCCTACAAGTGCCTTTCCACGACAAGCGAGGCCTCGTTGGGTACCCCGATTTTGCTTGGGAGGAATATAAGATCCTCGGAGAATTCGACGGCTTCGAGAAGTATTCAGCGCAACGCTATCTCAGGGGCAGGACACCCTCCCAAGTGGTCGTGGCGGAGAAGGTGCGCGAGGACCGCCTGCGAGCGCTCGGCTACA
>NZ_JAUNVV010000116.1 GCF_030540645.1 Arthrobacter sp. | reverse complement strand
GCAGGAAGTAGGCGATCGGGCCGGCGAAGTTGATGAACGACGCCGCCACCCACGTGGACTTTGGGCCGTTGACTTGCGCCGGGGTCCTTTGGGAGAGGTCGCGCAGGGCTGCCACCTGCAGGCCAAGCTGCACGCAGCCAGCCAGCACTATGGCATACTTGTCGCCTTTGCTCAGGTCTTTCCAACGCTTCTTCGGGCATTTGTTGCAGGCCATGATTTCCTTCTTTCTCAGGCGATGATTTTTATCTGCGGCTTTAGAGCAGTTGGTGGGTTTGACTCAGTTGGTGTGTTCAAAAATCCAGGGCAGCCCGGTGGTGATCAGCCTGTGCCGGGCACCGGGCGGAGCCTGCGACCCAGGATAGGCCGCGTCCCCGGCCCACATGACCCCGGCGGGGCGGGTGCCGCCGTCGGGCATGAGCCAGTGAGAATTGTAGGTGGGAGGCGTGCCGACGCGAGCCTGCTCAAGTGCCTGCGCAACTGAGCCCATGGTTTCCAGGTGGCGCAGCGTGACCCACGTGGGCGGTATGAGCGTCATGGTGCCGGCCGCATGCCGGGCCAGGGCTTCCGCTGGCGTGAGCCACGCATACGCGTCATGTTCGCCCGGGTTCAGCACCACCTGCTCAGAGGATGCTTCGGCCAGCATGAACCATGTGCGGAAGCGGCGGGGGAGCTTCTGCATGGGCGTCCACTGGGCCAGCCACACCAGATCGTCGGGGGAAAGTCGCTGGCCCGTTTCCTCGGCAAGTTCACGCAGGCCGGCGGCGCGAGCGGCAGCGAGCTCATCAAGGGTGGCACCATTTTTGCCTGCCCGGTCTTCCGGGTCCACCTTGCCTCCGGGGAAGACCCAAGCACCGCCAAAGGAGCTGCTGGAGCTGGGCCGTTCAAGCATCAATGTCTCAAGGCCTCCCGCACCGTCCCGCAGCAAAACAACCGTGCAGGCATCTTCCAGCGGCGCAAGCCCTGAGCGATTTTCCATAGTGCCAGTATGGACCATCACCAGCCCATTGCCTGTGACTATACATGCGAGTAGTCTGCTATTCATGAGGGCAGCCCAGACGGATTTGACGGGCAGGGCAAGGCTGCGGGACGCGGCCATTGAAGGCTTCGCCGCGCAGGGTTTTGACGAGTCGCTGCGCACCATTGCCGCCCGCGCCGGTGTCAGCGCCGGGCTGGTACGCCACCACTTTGGTTCCAAGGAGGCACTTCGCGCGGAGTGCGATGCAACGGTTCTCGATCGCTACAGAACCCTCAAGGTGGAGAGCCTGCAGGCCGGCCCCGCCAACATCTTTGCCGCGTTCCCCGCCGCCAGGGGCAGCGGAATCCTGCTCGTGTACATCCTGCGCAGCGTGCGCGAGGGAGGCGCGGCCGGGCGCGAATTCATCGAAGCTCTGGTAGCCGAAGCGCTCACGCTCACCCGCGAGGCGGTTGACCGAGGGCTGGTGGTCCCAAGCCGCGACGAGGAAGCACGCGTCCGGCTCCTCGTCTACCAGGCTGTCGGCGCACTGGTGGTCCGCATGACCATGAATCCCACCACCGCCCTGGACGACTTCCAGGCCGTCACGGAACAGTTTTACACGGACACCATGCTCCCCACGCTGGAACTATTCACCGAGGGGCTACTCACCGACCGGAGCTATCTGGAGCAGTACCTCCAGCATGCGGGCAGCCTCCACCACCCACCCGCGGGCCCCGCAGGGGAAACGCCACCACGATAAGGAAATGTCATGTCCGCAATCGATTTGGCTGTTGAGGCCACGGGCCTGCACAAGCGTTTTGGCAGGACTATTGCACTAGCCGGCCTCGACCTGCGGGTGGAGGCCGGCACGGTGGCCGGTTTCCTGGGCCCCAACGGCTCAGGCAAGTCGACCACCATCCGGATCCTGCTCGGTCTTTTGAAGTCCGACGGCGGGACCGCCCGGCTGCTGGGCGGGGATCCCTGGCGTGACGCCGTCGAGCTTCACCGCCGCATTGCCTATGTTCCCGGGGAGGTGAGCTTGTGGCCCAACCTCACCGGCGGTCAGGCCATCGGCATCCTCTCGCGCCTGCGCGGCCACGTGGACACCGCCAGGCGGGACAGCCTCCTGGAACGGTTTGAACTTGACCCTACAAAGAAGGCCCGGAGCTACTCGAAGGGCAACCGGCAAAAGGTGGCCCTGGTGGCGGGGCTCGCCTCCGACGCGGAACTGCTGATCCTTGACGAGCCGACGTCGGGCCTTGACCCGCTCATGGAGCAGGTCTTCACCGAGTGCATCCGCGAAGTGAAGCAGGAGGGCCGCAGCGTGCTGCTCTCAAGCCACATCTTTGCCGAGGTGGAAAAGTTGTGCGACACCGTCACGATCATCCGCGAGGGCCGGACTGTTGAGGCCGGCCGCCTGGATGAGCTGCGGCACCTGCACAGAACCACGGTGTCCATTGTGCTGGACCGTGATGCTTCCGTGCTTGCCTCCGTGCCGGGCATCAACGATCTGGTGGTCGACGGCCCCAAGGCCGCCTTCACCGTGGGGGAAGCTGAACTGGGCGGGGTGCTGGCGGCCCTGTCGGCGTATGCGCCGCACACGCTGGTGTCCAGTCCGCCGTCGCTGGAGGATTTGTTCCTGCGCCACTACGGCGGACAGGCAGCCGCCTCCGCTTTCTCCGACGCAGCTGCCGCTTCCGACGCGGGTGCACCGGCACCCGCGGCACCCGCGGCAGGCAAGCACAGGGCGAGGACGCGATGAACACCGCAACGCTTGGTTCCCGCGCAGGCTCCCCGTCCCTGCCATCTTCGGGCACCATGACCGGATTGTCCATCTGTATCCGCTTCATCCTGCGCCGCAACTGGATCAGGCTGCTGGTATGGGCGGCAGTGCTGGCAGTCATGATTCCCGTGGTGTACGACTCCCAGCAGCAGGCCTTCCCCACGCAGGCCGCCCGGGACGCCTACGCACAGGTGGCCAACACCCCCGCCGTGGCCGCCATGACGGGCCTGCCATACGCCGCCGGTTCGCTGGGCGGCATCCTCGTCATCAAGATCTGGATGACACTTGCCGTCGCCCTGGCCTTTGCCTCGATCTTTCTTGTCACCCGCAACGGCCGCGCCGACGAGGAGGAAGGACGCACCGAACTGCTGCGTTCCGCGGCGCTGGGCCGGCACGCCTACAGCGTGGCGAACTATGCGGTGGCCGGCGCATTGAGCGTGGTGGTGGGGCTGCTGGTTGCGCTGCTGTGCCTGTCGGTGAAGTTGCCGACAGCCGGTTCCCTCATCATGGGGGCTTCGATCGCCGGCACCGGATTAGCCTTTGTTGCCATTGGCGCCCTGTGCGGCCAGCTCAGTTCCACCAGCAGGGGCGCCAATTCCCTGGGGGTTGTGGTGTTGGCCGTGTTCTACTTCATCCGTGCCGGGGCGGACCTGCAGACCAAGGGCACCGACGTCAGCCCCTTGAGCTGGTTCTCCCCCATCGGCTGGGCACAAAACATGCGGGCGTTCGGGCAAAACACGTGGTGGCCGCTGCTGCCACTACTCCTGCTGGCGGTTGTGGGGTGTGCCGTCGCCCTGCGGATCGAAACCAGCCGCGATCTGGGCATGGGGCTTTTGCCGCAACGGCGGGGCCCGGCAACAGCCACGGCGTTCCTGGCCAGGCCCGTGGGTCTGGTGCTGCGGTTGCAGCGTGGCTCCCTGCTGGGCTGGCTTGTCGGGGCGGTGGTTGCCGGCCTGTTCTTTGGCGGTGTGGGCAAGGCGATGAGCGACTTGCTGGACCCGTCAAACCCATTTGCGCGGGCGCTGGTGGGCAACAGCGGCGGCAGCATGCTCCAGAGCGTGCTGGCCATTTTTGCCTTGTTCAACGGCCTGCTGGCCGGCGCCTTCGCCGTACAGTGCTTGGCCGCTGCCCGGGCCGAAGAGGCTGGCGGCAGGCTGGAATCCCAGCTGGCCGGTGCACTGTCGCGCACCAGATGGCTTTTCGCCCAGGTGGTGGTTGCCGCCGCCGGTTCCGCCGTGATGCTGCTGCTGGGCGGCTGGCTCATGGGTATTTCCTCCAACGGGGCGGCCACCGGCGGCACCATGGCGCAGGCGTCATTCGCCTACTGGCCGGCCGTGCTGCTGATGCTGGGCGTGTTGTTGTTCCTGCAGGGCTTCCTTCCGCGGCTCAGTATCAGCCTGGGCTGGGCGGTGTACGGGATTTCCGTGATGGTGGCCATGTTCGGCAGCTTGTTTTCACTCTCCGAAGCAGCCATCAAGGCCACCCCGTTTGGCGCCGTTCCGCGCATGCCTGCCGAGGACTTCGCCCCGCTGCCCATTGTGGTGCTGTGCCTGATCGCCGCGTTGCTGGGCGCCTTGGGGATGTGGCGTTTCAGCACGCGGGACATCGTGCCGGAATAGTACGCGCCCGGAATGATGCGCTCCGGAGTAGCCTGAAGAAAAGTGACCACGAAGGAGGAACCATGGAACCAATGACGTTGGGCCAGGCCCTGGAACTCGAACACCGTGCGATTGACGGCGGCATCGAAGCATACATCGCCTCCCTTGCCGGTGCTGCAACGGCCGACCCCGCACCGCTGCTGTCCGCACTGACCGGCTTGCGGCGGCATATTTATCTGGAAGAGGAGTTCTTGTTTCCGCCGCTGAAGGCGGCCGGGCTCATGGGCCCCATCTTCGTCATGCTGCGCGAGCACGGCCAGCTCTGGCGCCAGATGGACACTGTCGCGGCTCTGCTGGCCGACGGCGCCGACACCGCAGCCATGCGCAACGACTGCACCAACCTACTTTCGCTCTTGGATGACCACAATTCCAAGGAGGAGCCCATCATCTACACGCAGGCCGACGACATCCTTGGCACGTCGGCCAGCAGTGAACTCCTGGCGTTCCTCGAGGCAGGCACGACGCCGGAGGGCTGGGTCTGCTCGGCAGCCTGACGACCGCCGGGGTCCAGCCGGGCGCACCAAGGTTCGAGCAGGTACAGGGCACGTGCTTGCCTGGAACTGCCTAACTTGAAGGAGAAGCCAGACGTCGTGCACCGCCGCGGACAAGCATGAGAACTATGATCAGCCCCGTCACCTGAAGGAAGCCTCCGAGCTGGACAGCGTCACCGAAAACCAGCGCAACCAGTTCCAGAACCAATAGTTTGCTGCCCGGCAGCACGAGCAGCAGCGCTACAACGTTTACCACGCGAACGCTGGCACTCTCAGTGGCCTTTATCCTCGCGACGATGTTCCCCTTGACCCGTACCACCAGGTCCAAGACCACCTTGAGTAGGATGGCCGTCAGAAATGACAGGAGGAAGGATTCAGAAATCACCGCAGGAAACAGTTGGGTAAACAATCCGAGCACCACAAGGTAGGCCAGAACATCCACAAGATCAAGGGGACGGATACGCACCATCGGAGTATACCAACGCCCGGCAACGCTTCCCGATGGAGCTTCCACGTACCTTGGTCTGCCCGCTTTCGGATGCCACTGCCCATGCGCTGGCAGGAGGAGCATGCCTTACTTTTGGAGCCGGTATCCGGCGGCCAGTGGCTTTCCGTCCGGTGCCGTAATGGTCAGCGTTAGGGTGCCATTTCCGGAATTATCAGCGCTGTCATCCAGGACGGGCGCAATCGTGGCAGGGTCGAGACCTTCCAGCAGTGCGACCACCGCAGGGTCGCCCGTCAGGACGGCCAGGGAAGCATGGACGCTGCGGGTTCCGGAGTATTCTCCCGTGAGCCACGGGATGCGGGTTTGCGCCGCCATCGGGTTGCTGCCCGTGGCCAGTTCCACCCCCGACTCCCAGGGCCCCGGGTTCCCCTGCGCTGCACTTCCCTGCCCGGGATGGCCCCAGCCCAGCACCGGAATGAGATGCGACGACACTGCGCCGCCGACGGGTGCCGCATATCCGCCTTCTCGCACGGTTGCGGATTGGGGTGTATCCGATTCCAGCACGTGCACACGCAGTTCCCACGGGCCGCGAACGGCCGTGGCGGAGGTGATGCGCCACTGCGAGTCCGTCTCCACAGCCTCATCCCCCCAGACTGGCCGGTGGGCACTGGCCAGAGTGTCCGGCGTCGTACTTTCACGGCGGTGGATGACGGTGCGGCGGGACGGTGCCTGCTGGATATCCAGGACGGCCATGTGATTGTCCAGCGGTGCGCAGTATTCCGGGGCCGTGTGAGTGGAGTAGGCAAGGCGCGAGTAGTGGGGGTCATCGCTGGGAACGATGCCCGGATAGTTGTCGCTGCCGTGGTTGGCCAGGCGCACCACGCCGTCGGTGGCCGTGCTGGAAAGCAGGAAGCCGGGGGCATGGAGTACGCGGACGGAGTCGGCTGCGGCGACGGGACCAGTCTGTTCCTGCGCGGTCCACACGGGGTGGTCTGCCGGCAGGAGCAGGCCAAGGAATCCCTTGGAGGTCCAGTACGGTGAGGCTGGGCCGGAATAGATCTGGGTCATGGGGCGGAACGTGCCAAACCAACCGCAGCCCAGCACGTTGTTCACGCCAAAGGCCCCACCGTCGTTGAAATAGCGCAGGGCCGCGCTGCCCAGTGCACGCGTGGCACCCGGTGCCAGCGGGCTGACGCCCATGAGTGCCCCGAGCCAGAGCGGGGCGGTGGCACCGAATCGGTAGATCAGTGAGCGGCCTTGGAACAGGGGGGCTCCGTTGCCGCCGAAGAAGTAGGGGAAGTCCTGAAGGTAGCGGGCCAGGCGTTCCTTGTAGAGTGCGGCCTTTTGGGAGGCAAGTTCGGGGACGCGCGGTGCTGCCATGAGCGTCCAGAGGCAAGGGTAGAGGTGCAGGGCCCAGCCCGCGTAGTAGTCAAAGCGCTGCCCGTCACCGTCGCTGTACCACCCGTCCGCGACGTACCAATCCTCGATGCGCGCTAGTCCGTTGTTGATGTCTGCCTCGTGGAAGGGCCGTCCGGTGGAGGCAATGAACTCCTGGACCATGACCTTGAACATGACCCAGTTATTGTCAGGGACGGGCATGCCAGCTGAGTGGCCCAGCCACAAGATGATCTGATCCTGTTCTTGGATGGATAGGGTGTCCCAGAGCCAAGGACGTGTCAGGTGCAGGCCAAGGACCAGCGAGGCCGCTTCCACCATGGCCTGGCGTGTGACGTCGATGCGGGGCCATGGGTTTGCGGTGGTGGGGTCAGTGCCGGCCAGCAGGCCGCAGCGGTAAAAATCGAGGTGGCCGTGCGGGTCCGCACCGGCTTCCCCGGCAACACGAAATGCGGCGAGGATGAACGTGCGGGTGAATCCTTCCAGCCCGTCGGAGATGGTGCCGGACATGCTGGCGATGCCTGGGAGATTGATGAAGGAGTGATCCGCCGTGGCGAACGGCCGCACTGCGTTCAGTTGCGCGTCGGCTGCAGCCAGCCAGTGCTCTCGCGTGTATCCGGTCAACGGGCTCAAGTCCCGATTGGGGGTTGGCATCTCAATCATGATGGCTCCCTTGCCCGTT
>NZ_JAUNVV010000017.1:3841-49373 GCF_030540645.1 Arthrobacter sp. | reverse complement strand
TGGCCTGGGGTGTGGGAATCCCCGGCGGGAAAAATCGTGGTGGGGCGCTTGTGCAAGCTCTATCATATTTCGTTTTTGATCTTATAGTGGGGTGGGCCGGCCGCCAAGTCTCGGCGGCCGGCCAACAATGGTGCAATTTTGAGGTTACTTGTAGCCCTTGGCTACTGCAGCTTCGGTGTCGGCGACGACGGCTGCGTGAACCGCCGGGGTCAACGGGTTGCGCGGCGGACGGCAAATGCCGCCATTGAGTCCGACGACGTCCATCGAGAGCTTGATTGACTGGACGAACTCGGTCTTGGTGTCCCAGCGCAGCAGCGAGTGCAGGTCGCGGTAGATTTCGCGGGCACGCTCCATGTCGGCAAGGTTGCCGGAGGTGGCCAGGCGGTACAGCTCCACGGTTGCATGCGGGATGGCGTTCGGGTAACCGGCAACCCATCCAACAGCGCCGGCAAGGCCCATTTCCAGCACAGTGTCATCCGTGCCGATGAGGATGTCCATGCCCGGCGCCAATTCCTTGATTTCGTAGGCACGGCGCGGGTCCCCGGTGAATTCCTTGATACCGACGATCAGGCCTTCGTTGTACAGGCGGGCGATCAGCGCCGGAGTCAGGTCGACCTTCGTATCGATCGGGTTGTTGTAGGCAACAACCGGCAGGCCAGCGGAGGCTGCAAGACGGAAGTGCTCCACAACCTCGTCGTCGGAGGCACGGTAGGTGTTCGGCGGCAGGCACATGATGGCGTGCGCGCCGGCATCCTTGGCCTGCTGTGCCCACTTCTGCGTCTGCAGTCCACCATATGCGCCAACGCCGGCCATAACGGTGAATCCCTCGGGGGCTGCGGCCACTGCGGTCTCGATGACCTTGGCACG
Source organism: Arthrobacter sp. (assembly GCF_030540645.1). Lineage (GTDB taxonomy): Bacteria > Actinomycetota > Actinomycetes > Actinomycetales > Micrococcaceae > Specibacter. The sequence continues at coordinate 48,506 of NZ_JAUNVV010000017.1, read as the reverse complement.
CTCTTCATCGGAAAGGGTCTGGTACTCACCGAGCGAACCGTTCGGCGCGATGCCGTCGCAGCCACTGCTGGCCAGGAAGCGCACGTGATCGGCAAATGCTTCGTAATCAACCGAGTAGTCTTCCTTGAACTGCAATGCAGATGCAACGAGGACTCCGTGCCAAGGCTTCTTAGTGGTGCTCATTTCGTGTTCCTTTCGTAGGGGGACAATCGTTGTTTTCAAAGTTATAGGTGACACTTTCGACTCCATGTCGTACATCACACTCAAATAGTACCATGTGACATTGTACCGATGGAAGTTCTGAAGAAAACTTCTTATTTTCTGGACCGTTCCGCGGCCAAAATTGCCTGCTTTTCGGCGATTGCCTGGGCTTCCTCGACCCAGAAATCGGCTCCCTTAATACCCAACGCCAGCGGATTGAAGATGGGGTCAAGCCCGTTTTTACGCTGCTTTTCATAGTCGCGGATGACCTTGTAAACCACCGAGGAGAGCGCCAGCAGGCAGAGCATATTGATCCAACCCAAGGTTCCGTATCCGATGTCGCCGATGGCCCACATCGCGTCGGCGCTGATGATGGCGCCGAAGAAGGTGATGACAAGCATCCCAATCTTCAAAGTCCAGTCCATGACCGGGTTGTCATCGCGTCCGCTCAGGTAGACCAGGTTGGTCTTGGCGATGTAGAAGAATGCGACAAGCGTGGTGAAGGCGAAAAAGAAGAGCGCCACGGCGACGAAGCCCGGGCCCACGCCGGGCAAAACCGTACTGATGGCCTGCTGGGTATACGCGGCACCGGCCTTGAGGCCGGGTACGCCCTCAACAAGAACAGCGCCGTCGGGCGCCGTCACGTTGTAGGAACCAGTCATAATGATCATCAGGCCGGTGGCGAAGCAAACAACCACGGTGTCGATGTAAATGGAGAAGGCCTGGACGAGACCCTGCTTCGCGGGGTGGGACACGGATGCCGCAGCGGCGCCATAGGTCCCCTCCCCCACGCCAGCGACGTTGGAAAACACTGCGCGTCGAACACCCCAAGCGACCGCGGCGCCCACGATGCCGCCGAAGACCTGGTGGGTGCCGAAAGCGGAGGACAGGATCATGCTCAGCGTCGGGATGATCTGTTCGTAGTTCACGGCAACGATCGCCAGCGCGGCAATGATGTAGCCCACGGCCATGACGGGGACCATCAGCTGGGCAGCACCGACAATGCGTTTGGTTCCGCCCACAATGACAAACGACATGAGTGCGGTGATGCCAATAGCACTCACCAACGGCGGCACATTGAACGCGGTCTCAACGCTGGAGGCGATGTTGTTTGACTGCACGCCCGGGAACACGAAACCGTAGCCGACCATGGCAATTAGCGAAACCACCACAGCCAGCCACTTGAGCTTCAGCCCATATTCGATGTAGAACGGCATGCCACCGCGGTGCTCGCCGTTGATACGGCGCTTGAACACCTGTGCCAAGGTGGACTCAGCAAAGGAGCTTGCGGAGCCAAGCAGGGCACAAAGCACCATCCAGAACAGAGCGCCGGGGCCGCCGGCAGCGATTGCAGTGGCCACCCCGGCGATGTTTCCCACACCCACGCGGCTGGCGAGCGTCAACAGCAGCGCCTGGATCGGAGAGATGCCGTCCGAGCTGTTCTTCTTGCTCAGGATCTGCCGGATCATATCCGGGAATCGGCGGAACTGGACCCATCCGGTCAGTACCGTGAAAAATAATCCTACAGCCAGGGCGAAATACGCCATGGGGTTCCAGATCGCGTCGTTGATGGCGCCAAGCATGTCCATAAACTTTCCTTACGTCTTTTCGGATATGAAGCCAACGCCCCACGCAGGGAAACAAAATTCCCCTGCGGCGACCTGGTCAGGCATTCCGGCAGTTACCGAGTTCAGCAGAATCGATCGCACCCACATCGCTGCGCCCATCCCTCGTGCACCAATTCAGGAACCTTTCCAGGCGCCCCAACCGGCCTTTGAGCCATCCAGCAGAAGAACCAGCTGTGCTCTACGTCACCAGACTGTACAATGGTACATGTCACATTTTCATTGAGCAACCATTCACTGATATTGATGTAAGCCTCCGTGACGAGACCAATTCCCTGCTCCAATCCCCCTGCCAGAAACGGATTTTGAAGTAAAACCGGGCACTCTGGGAACCACGTAAACACGCAGCGTCCTGTCCGTGGAGGTCTTTCCACACGCCAGACTCCCACCTCCCACCGGGGAGGTCATACTCTCGAAGCAACACGTTGGTTGACAAGAGGAGTTGCTGGCGGGGCATAGGCGATTGTCGTTTTCGGATCGGGCAGATATCTCTGTGGGAATCCGCGCTGGCAAGACGAATCGGTAGATCCTGGCTGAACTCGCCCGGAACCACACGATCATTTGGCGTGAGTGTGGACAGAACTCGCTGAAGGCCCACGGGTATCGACCGGTGAGTGCTGACTGTGCTGCTGAGCGTCGGCGCAGACGTCCACAAACCCGGAAGATGGAGATATATACGATCCTTGCTGCACCGGTGAAGACCGATCTGGCGCGGTCCAGGACACCACGGCAGATCGTAAGATCGTGTGCGTTTGGAAGCGACGGACCCCGGTGTTGAGACCATGACCAAATCACCCGACGCCCAGGGCCGGACCGTACCCACGAGTCCATCTACCGTTGAATCACGCCTTGCGCAACGGCGAGTTGGCGAAGGCCTGGATCCTGCTGCAGTCCAAGCGCACGAAGCGTAAATCGGTGATGAGCGCAACGGCGGCCAGATCCTCGGGATGGTCAGCATCGATGCCCGGCCCCAGGAAACAGCAGATCGACGTGTTCCTGGCGCGTGCAAAGGGGATTTGGTGGTCGGTAAGGGCGGCAAGAGCGCTATCGCGACCCTGGTCGAAAGGAACCGTGGGTTCTTGGAGCACGCTGGGCCTGACAGAAGGCAAGAAAGCTGCCGGACTCGTCGATGTCCTCATCGATCGGGTCAATGACCTGACGGCACTGATGCATGGCTCCCTGACGTGGGATCAGGGCACGGGGAAAGTCCGTAGCCACCCCCAACTGACCGTGGCTACGGACCTGCCTATGTACTTCGCGCACCTTCACTCACCATGGGAAAGAGCATCGAACGAGAACACGAACGGGCTAATCCGTGAGTACCTCCTCAGGGCGTCGAGCTCACCAGTCACCAACTCTATTGAGACTCCATCGCCGAGGAACTCAACGACCGCCCCGCGCCTTCCTGGGATTCCTCACACCAAGAGGAGTATTCACCCAGATACTCAACGACAATGGTGCTAAGGCGGCTTGACACCGCCCTTCTGTATGGGACTTGGAATTACTTCAACAGTGCACTGTCATATTGCATAATATTAATTTATTCCGGTACGGGCGGCGGATTCGGCATCAACCTCACGCAGGGACTTGCCCCGCGTTTCCTTCGTCAAGCTGACTGCCACGATGGAAATCACCGATGCCGCCACCAGGTACAAGGCGATCGGGACGGAGGAGTTGAAGTTCTTCAAGAGAGTCAAAGCGATCAGCGGTGCCAGCGAACCGGCCAGCAGGGGCGCAAATTGGTAGCACAGAGACAAGGCCGTATACCGCACACGTGTGGGGAACATTTCGGCCATGAGTGCCGAATACGGTGCGTAGGTCATGGACTCGATAGCGAGGCCCAGGGCAATGGCTGTCATGATGATCCAGTCATTGCCGGTGTCCATCATGGGGAAGCCCACAAATCCCCAAAACGCCGTCAGTACGGCCCCCACCAGATAGACGGGCTTACGTCCCACAATGTCGGAGAGGTAGCCCATGAGTGGAATCATGAAGAAATGTAGGGCGTGTGCACCGAACATCAGCAGCAGAATGCGGCTGGTGTCGACCTCCACAACCAACTTCAAGTAAGTGATGGAGAACGTGACGACGATGTAATATAGGATATTCTCGGCGAAACGGGCGCCAATGCCCACCAACACCGAACGCCAGTGGTGACGCAATACTTCGATGACACCAAGCTGAGTCTTCTCGTCGCTGGCCTGGGCAGCCTGTGCTTCCTTGAAGATGGGAGCGTCGTCAACTTTGGTGCGAATCCAGTAACCAATCAAGACCACGACGGCGGAGAACCAGAACGCAACACGCCAACCCCACGCGAGGAATTCCGATTCCGGCAACATGTTGGACAGTGCAAGCAACACCAGCGTGGCCACAAGATTTCCTGCAGGCACGCCAGCTTGGGGCCAGCTGGCCCAGAAACCGCGGCGGTTGTCCGGGCTGTGTTCGCTGACCAAAATGATGGCCCCTCCCCACTCCCCGCCAAAGGCAAAGCCCTGGACCAGTCGCAGGAAAACCAGCATCCCCGGCGCCCAGTAGCCAACCTGGTCAAAGGTGGGCAAGCACCCCATCAAGAAGGTGGTGATACCAACGGCCACCAAGCTCAGCTGGAGCAGTTGCTTGCGACCCAGCTTGTCGCCAAAGTGTCCAAATACGAGCCCGCCCAACGGGCGTGCGGCAAATCCAACAGCATACAGCGCGAAGGCGGCAATGATGCCATCCACCGGGTTGCCCGTCTGCTTGAAAAAGAGTGTTCCAAATACCAGGGCTGAGGCCGTTCCATACAAAAAGAACTCGTACCATTCGGCAACGGTGCCAGCCATGGCAGCGGCAACAACACGCTTGAGTCCTGCGGGTGTCCCCCCAGGCGCCGGTGACGACCTGGGGGTGGTTTCATTTTTGAGGGACATGCAATTCAACTCCAATACGAACAACAGAAGGGACAATTTTTTCATCATGTGATGCGTGACACAAATAGTATCATGTGACATTGCACCGCGTCTCTCCCGGTACCGGGTCCGTTCGACCTGGTGTCACTGCGCAATTACTCACAAGTCACAGTGGGTGTTAGTCGCCTGCGTTGGAACCAGGCCTCGTTCTGACACAAATGAAGTCTCGCGTTTTGTGGAGTTTGGCGTTCCCACAAAGGGACACTCCGACACTGTGCAGACGGGTACTGAAATTTGTGGAGCCGAAAATGACATACGCGTGGCCGGTTCTTCATTGCTTTTAATTGTCATAACTCAACTTCGTTATCTACTGGTAGTGTTGCGGTATGGAGAACTGTCAAAACTTTCGGGCCCTCCGTTTTTGGTGGGTGGAAGGAGAACCATGAACTTGGTGGGTTACGCGAGGGTGAGCACGACGGCGCAGTCTCTTGATGTGCAGACGGATGCCCTGGAGAAAGCGGGGGCGATCAAGGTTTTTAGTGACCATGCTTCGGGCGCCACGATGGAACGGCCCGGCTGGGTGGACTGCTTGGAGTACTTGCAGTCTGGGACCGTCTTGTTGGTCAATGACTTGAGCCGGCTTGGTCGTAGCTCAGGGGACCTCGCCGCCATCGTGGCCCTGCTCGCGGAGCAGGGAGTGGGGTTGCGTTCCTTGAACGAGCCGTTCTTGGATACGTCCGCCTCTCACGGGGTGGTGATTTTCCAGATTTTCTCGGCCCTGACTGAGTACGAAAGAAACAGGTTGCGGGAGCGGACCCTGGTGGGGTTGCAAGCGGGGAAGGCGAGGGGCCGTGTGGGTGGCCGGCCAACGAAGATGACCCTTGATAAGGCAGCCACAGCACACGATATGAGAGCCAAGAAGCGCAGCATTAAGGACATCGCCGCGACCATTGGTCTCAGTGAGTCAACGGTGGTGCGCGAGCTTGCCCGCGAACGCAAACCACTGCGTGAGGAAGGCTTAAAGAAGAAGGAATAATACCCAATGCGGGGGCACGCTATTACGGTGGTACGAGAGTATCCAGCGAATAGGGGAACCTAGCGTGGCGAAGAAGTCGAAGTATGTAATGGATGGCCAGATGAGCTTGGACTCGTTGTGGTCGGAGCCGGAGGAGCAGCGCAATGAACACGCACGGGCAACACGCCATGGAAACTATGAAGAACCACGACCCGGAGACATTCAGCCAGATCCCGAATCCCGAGGACTACTTTTCGACCTTGGGCAAACAGATACAGGAACAGATCGAAGAGTTGATGCCTCAGTTGCTTCCTCCCCGGACTTCGGACCAGGACACACTGGAAGTTTTGGGAGGGATCAACATGGCACGGTTCAGGGCACGGGAGATGGTGTATCAAGAGATGATTTACAGCTCGATTCCCCCAGAGCCGGAGATCATGGAGGACAACCCACAGCCGGACCCGGACGAGTACGAGGACTAGAGCCAGAACCGGCACCAGCAGCTGCACAGCAGCCCTCGCAGAGCAGATCGCCACTTGTTCAGGCTCCACAGGAACTAGGGCCGTCATTCCGCCCATCGAGCCAAGATGATCTGGCCCCATCGGGCCAGAAGTCCCGGTTCGCGGCGAACTATGAGGCCATCCGCATTGTCCGCCTGCTTGAAGCAGAGCAACGGCCCGCCACGACGGCAGAGCAGCGCAGCTTGGCGAAGTGGTCAAGCTGGGGAGCTGTGCCACAGCTTTTCGACAAAGCTGACTGGGCCACTGAGCGCGCCAAGCTTCAAGAAGTCCTGACAGAGAAGGAATACAACGCAGCCTCACGCACCACCATCAATGCCCACTACACGGACGCCGCCATCGTCCAGCAAATGTGGCGGGCGATAGAGGACTTGGGCTTCACCAGCGGAGACGTGCTGGAGCCCGGGTCGGGATCAGGAACATTCATCGGCATGGCCCCGGCAGGGGCGTCCATGACCGGTGTGGAACTAGACCCGCTGACGGCCTCCATCTCCCAGGCACTGTATCCACACGCAACGATCCGCAACGAGTCGTTCGCGGACACGCCCATCCAGCGCAACAGCTTCGATCTGGCCGTGGGCAACGTCCCCTTCGGCACGACGTCACTTCACGACCCGTCCTTTAATGCTGGCAAGCACTCGATGCACAACCACTTCATCATCAAGTCCCTTGAAGCGGTCAAGCCCGGAGGCTACGTCGCCGTGCTGTCTTCGAGCTTCACCTTGGATGCGGCGAACCCCTCAGCCCGACGCGAGATGAGCGCCCTGGCTGACCTCGTGGGAGCAGTAAGACTCCCCACGGCAGCCCACCGCCGAGCAGCCGGAACCGACGCCCTCACTGACGTTCTGCTGTTTCGCAAGCGCGAATCAGGGCGGGAACCGGCCAACACGGAATGGGAAACCGTGGGGCCAAAGATCGTTGATGGAACAAACATCAAGATCAACAACTACTACGACACCCACCCGCAAAACGTTCTCGGTACGATCACCGTGGGCACAGGCATGTATGGCCCAGGAACAGTGACCGTCAAAGCCGAGGGCGAACTATCGGAAGTCCCCACACTCTTAGGGACACGGCTGCAAAACATCACCCAAGACGCTCTGGAACAAGACAGGGCATTTGAGCCCATCCAACAAGCCCTGGCTGTCCAGCCTGCCGCGTTGCTCAGCACAGGCAACGCCGTGTGGGATGGCACGATTCGCGCTGAACGTGATGGCACGTTCACCATTGCCGAGAACAACAGCTACGTGCCTTTCGACTTCCCGAAGAAGCACGCTCCGGAACTGCGTCAACTACTGGGACTGCGTGACGGTGCACGTGCTCTGATTGAGATGGAAGCAGCCGATCAGGAAGACACTCCTGCCCTGGCGGAAAAGCGCAAGGCACTAGGAAAAGCCTATGCCGTCTACGTTGACAAGTACGGGCCAGTCAACCGCTACACGCTCAGAGAGAGAAGCAATAAAGACACTGGGGAACCAACCTTTTCCAGATCTACTCCTACAGCGGTGCAGAAACTTCAAGCCAACGATCCATTTGGTGGGCTTCCCGCTGCGTTGGAGCGCTTCCAAGACGAAACACAACAGGCTTCACCCGGTGGGCTCCTGCAGGAACGGCAGGTACTGGTCCGCAAACCCGTCCGTGGCGCGGAGACCATTGATGAAGCCTTGGCCATTTGCCTAGACACCTATGGTGCCCCGGACCTGGACACCATTGCCGATCTTGTCGGCAGCACCCCGGAAGAAGCCCGAACGCAGCTGGGCACACTCGTCTTCGACGATCCCAGCAGCAACACGCTCCTGACAGCGCCTGAGTATCTTTCCGGCAACGTGCGTATCAAGTTGGAGGAAGCACGCGAAGCCGCGAGCAAGGATCCGCGCTGGAACACCAACGTGGAGTCACTGGAAAGGGTGCAACCCACCCCGGTCGGCATGGACGATGTTGAAGCCCGTCTGGGGGCGGTGTGGGTCAGCCCCGACCATCACCAAGCATTCGTGCGGGAAATCCTCAATGACCCCTCCGCCACAGTGACGGGTGTGGGCAGCGGCATCTGGAGAGTCAAGGCCAACAGGGGAACACTGAAGGCGACTAGCGAGTGGGGCACCAGCCGACGGCCGGCCCCTGACTTACTGCAAGCCATTCTGGAACAAAAGACGATCCAGGTCGAAGACAAAGACGACGATGGCAAGCTTGTGGCCAACATGGAGGAAACCGAAGCGGCCGTTGAGGCAGCAAGCCAGCTTCAGGAGCGTTTTGCCGAGTGGGTGTGGGAGGACCCCGCCCGCGCCAACGAGCTTATTGCCGAGTACAACAAACGGTTTAACTCCATTGCTCTGCGCGATTACACCAATGAAGGACAGCGGTTGACCCTGCCGGGGCTGGCCGTCTCCTTCGAACCGCACCAGCACCAGCGCACCGCTGTGGCCCGCATCATCTCCGAACCGGCAGTGGGCCTCTTCCACGAAGTAGGGGCAGGCAAGACCGCCGAAATGGTCATGGGAGCTACGGAACTCAAACGTCTGGGCATGGTGAACAAACCACTCATCGTCGTTCCTGGGCACATGCTCGAACAATTCACCCGTGAATGGCTAGAGCTCTACCCGCAAGCTGTTCTGCTCTCGGCGGCCACTGATGACCTCAGCACCAAGGCGAACAACGTCAACCGCAGGCAACAATTCGTTGCCCGGGCGGCAATGAATGACTGGGATGGCATCATCATGACCCAGACAGCCTTCCAAAGCATCGGTGTCCGCCCGGAAACCATTGAGGCATATCAGGACACGCTCATCAGTGATGTGCGGCAAACGATCACCAATGCCTTGGAAGCCGGCGAGGACCGGACGACAGTGAAGAAGCTGGAAACAAAACTGCAGGCCGAAGAAGAGCGCATGAAGAAGCTGATGGGCGCAGCCCCGGACCCGGGACTGTGCTTTGAGGACATGGGCGTGGACTACCTCTTCGTGGACGAAGCCCACGACTTCAAGAACCTACGCACCGTCACCAATATCAAAGGCGCAGCAATTGATGGTTCTGAACGAGCCACCGATATGCACCTGAAGTTGGAATACTTGCGCTCCACCCATGGTGAACGAGTCGGCACCATGGCCACCGGAACGCCGATTGCCAACTCCCTCACCGAAGCACACGTAGTGCAAAGATTCCTGCGCCCCGATCTGCTCCAAGCAGCCGGGGTGGAGAACTTCGACGTCTGGGGGGCAACTTTCGGTGAAACCGTGACCGCCATCGAAATGGACGCCGGGGGCCGGCTAAAGAACAAGGCACGGTTCGCCAAGTTCAAGAACGTCCCGGAAATGCTGCGCACCTTCCACGTCTTTGCCGATGTGAAACTGGCCGAAGACCTCGACCTCGACACCCCGGCCCTGGCACCACGTGAGGGCGACGGGGCACGACAGCCCGAACTGGTGCTGCTCCCCCGTCCTGCCGAGCTGGGCAAGTACATGGAAGTGTTGGGGGAACGGCTCGACAGCCTCAGCGGCTGGTCCCAAAAAGGTGAAGACAATGCACTGACCATTTACGGTGACGGGCGCAAAGCAGCTCTGGATATGCGCATGGTCGGCATCGAACCGACCTCGACGACCAAGCTTGACCTGGTGACGGACAAGATCCTCAAAGTATGGGAGGCCAACCGGGAAAACCAGTACACAATCAACGACAAGTCCGAGGTCATCTCCGAGCGGCGCGGAGCACTGCAATTGGTGTTCTGCGACGAAGGAACACCCTCGGATAAAAAGGGCCCGGACGGCAAACCCGTCTGGACGCCCTACCAACAAATCAAAGACCAACTCGTTACAGGCGGCATCCAGCCCGAGCAAGTCCAGTTCGTCCACGACTACCCCAATGCCGCCCAAAAAGCGGCACTGTTCGAAAAATGCCGCAACGGTGAAGTAGCCGTCGTGCTTGGATCCACGAAGAAGATGGGCACCGGCACCAACATCCAGCTGCGCGCCAAGGCGCTGCACCACGTCACCTGCCCCTGGCGGCCAGCCGACCTGACCCAGCGCGACGGGCGGATCATCCGTCAAGGCAACGGGAACGCCGAGATCAACATCTACCAGTACGCCACCGTCGGCAGCCAAGACAGTGCCGCATGGGACGGCATTCAGCGCAAAGCCACCATGATCAACCAAGTCCTGCGCGGAAGCCTGGACGTGCGCGAGATTGAAGACGTCGGGGACCAGGCGCTGAACGCGGCACAGATCAAAGCACTCACCAGCGGGAACCCCCTGCTGATCGAGAAGATTGAAGCCGACGCCGCCCGCACCAGATTTGAACGACTCAAACGCAGCCACGAACGAACCCACACCAACGTTCGATGGGCCAAGTCGAACGCTTTGACATCCATTGAGACGGCCCAGCGGAAGCTGCCCGCCGTGATGGCAGCCATCCCTGCCGTAACCCCCACCAGTGGGGACGCCTTCACGATGCGCTTTGACAGCGGCGCCATGGACAAGCGCACCGAGGCCCTGGCAGCGATAGTCCAATGGACGAAAGAGCACACCCCCGACTACGGCAACTATGGCTTCACACCCAAGGACTACGGCACCATGGCCACCCTTGGCGGCCATGAACTCCTCGTGTCCAACGCTTACCACCAATCACGACTGGGTCAATACCAAGACCTACTCATCGAAGTCAAAGGAGTACCTGACACAGGCCTTGTCCTGGCCCGCAGGGAAATCATGGAAGGAGGAGCCGGGATCATCACCCGGTTGGAAAACCGGGTCGCCTCCATCCCCGACATTGCCCAGAAACTCCAAGCCACGATAGCCAACCAGCAACTGGCCCTGATCGAGGCCGAGGAACAACTCACCCGGCCTTTCAAATACGAGAACGAGCTGGCACAAGCCCGAGAAACCAGTAAAGACCTCGACGCGAAACTCAAAGCCTCACTCGAACCAAAGAAAGAGCCCAAAGAGGCCCCGGAGGCCGGCCCTCAACAGCCCCCAACAGACGAGGAACGAATGCTGGCTAAAGCGATGGAAGCAAAAGCCTTCGCCCAGAGTCAATACGGTTCACCACGCCCGCAGCCGGCCACAGCCGGACAGCGAGACCGCACACCACCATCCACCACCAAGACCAACGGCCCGACCAAAGCACCGCAACGTCCAGCACCAGAACGTGGCACTTGGTAACCCTAAACAAGAGGCTAAGGCTCTGGACGCCGAACAGGTGCAAGGCACAGCACGCAACGCCGTAAGCGTAGTGGTGGCCCACTTGGACGCAGCACGGCAAGTGCTGGCACTGCTGGAGACGGGGGACTAACGGCAGAAACAGCAATGGCCGGTGAACCATCCGCGCTTAAGAGGGAGGGTTACCGGCCACGCTGTTAGGGCTACTTGCCGAGGATCAGGGTGGAAGCAACCATCCAACCGAGGATGATCACCTGCACCCAAAAGCCCCACTTGTCCCAACGAATCGTCGGCTCCATAGTGAGCTCCCTTCCATGAGGGAGCCAGCCACAAAACACTGATGAAATAAGTCCGCGAACATGGAAACCCACAGAGGTAAAAATGTGGGAACCCGCGAACATGGAAACCCACAAACCAAAAAATTAGCGTGTGGGAACTTTTTTCAACTAAACTGTTGTCATGACACAACAGGGTTAGTCTCGTGACTAGCTCATATTTGACTGTAAGTAGTGCAGAAGGACCGGCTGGCACCGGTCCTTCTTGCTGTAACAAACAGGTACTACCGACCCTGTTTTCCGAAGCTCAGCACATCGCGGAGCATGTCTTCATACGGGGTCAAAATAGTTACCGCTCCAGTCTACCGAATCTTTATCGGGAACTGCATAAAATAGACGCGAGAGATCCGGCTCAGGTTTGGCTCGAACGTCAGGGTTTATTGCCTATAACTTCCGCCCAAAGAGGCGTCTGAACAGCGGGATGGGCTTAGACCCGTCCCTTGGTGTGACCGGGGAAATCTGGTCGATGACCTCCCCAAGTTCAGGTGTGTTCACTGCTGGCCCAGGTTCAACAATAGCCAGCGGCTGTTTGGGGCGTCCAACATACGCAAAGCTATTTCCTGCACATGGATGATCCGCTCACGCTCAGCCGCAAAACGCGGCCCCTGACTTCTTCGGCAGGGGCCGCGTTTTGTTATCTCGCTAAGCCAGGTTGTTGGCGTTGATGCTGGACCGGTGCGTTGCTGCGTGCCCTGGTGTCAGTTTTGCCTTTGCCCGCTGCTGCGTGGGCTGCCGGGAACTGCTGCTGTGTGGACGCGAAGGATGCTGCTTGCATGGCTTTTTGGAAAGATTTGTCGGTTCCGTACTGTTCTTTCAGCTTCAACGAAGCCACGACCGAATCAAAGTAGTCCTGGTTGGTTCCCTGTTCCAAGGAATTGAGTGGCTGCTCACCGACACCCTCCACCACCACCGCGAAGAGGAGCTCCACACTGTTGAGAAGGTCCTGCGGCAGTGCTGGATCGTAAACAACCTCTGAGAGGTTCCCTGCGTGCTTGATGACTGAGAGCAAGGGAAAGGGTGGGATCTGCTCGTCAAGGCCGTCCCGCACCAAATCAGCGTGGACTGTTTGGGCGTTTTCCAACCTCCGGGCGTTGTCTGCTTTGCTGTGCCCCTCCACACCAAAGTGCATCTCCTTGCCCAGATCTGCTGCTTTCACTGCCCCACGGGCCACTGACGCTGCCCTTTCCTGAGCAAGAGCTTCCGCCTCTATAGAAACCCGTGTATGCACAAAAGAAAGGATTTCAGCCATCGAGACAGTGGGGTGACCTTCCTCGTCGAAGACACCAATATCTTCCCGCTGCACCAACTCCAAAATAGCCTCTCGATAGCGTGGATCCGCAACAGTGGCTTTTAGGTCGCCTTCGTGCTCATAAACGAGTCTGTGGATCTTAATCGTATATTCATCAGGAGACACCCATGGATACGTCTCGCTCCGCTCCTCTAGCTTCTTAAAATCGAGATGTGCCTTCTCTGCCTGAACTGTGCGGAGACGGTTCGCTTCCTTGGTCTGACCCTGAACTTCCGAGTACAGCGCCTCGAGCACGGGACCACAGGCCTGTTCAACCTCCAATTCATGTTGAGTGGCCAGAACAGGGTGACCCTGGGAAGGTTCTTGAGTGTTCATTTCTGACATGTCGAACTCCTTAACTCGTTGCTAGACGATTTGTGTGGTGCGGACGACCGAGAGAGTTTCGCACTGTTGAGGGCTTGGACGTCGGCGGTGACAGTAATCGCACGCCAGTACTGCTTGCTGTTTCGAGGGCTCATTGTGGGGTCCCGATGTTTGGGTCGTCTTTAGCTTCGTCGTGCAGCCTGAGGGCGTCCGGGGCTGCAATGGTCCGGTACTCGTCGAGGTCGTCAGTGTGGCCGGACTTGCATTTGCGAAAGGGCCCGTCTTCGGCCATGATCCGGTCGTAGTGCCGGTCAGCGTGTTCGAGTATCCATGAGGACATGGCCCCGCCACCGGCAGCGAAGGCGTCTTCCCACGCGTACCAGGAGGCGACCAAGCGGGCGACGACGGAGCGGTGGACCCACCACTGGTCACACCAGGAAGTCAGTGGCTTCTCCCGGTTTAGTGCGCTGATGCGGGCATCTGCCAGCTCGTAATAGGGGCTATAGGTTCGTTCAAAGAACTCGTACACATCCCTGTGCTTGGGCTCAGCGGCTTGGACTGCCGCAGCTTCCTCTGCGGCTGGGGTATCAGGTAGGTAAGACTCGATCCACCTGTCCAGGGCGGCCTGCGACCACTTATCAATCCCGCGCCCCTTATCGGCCACAGCCGGCGCGTCGCCGGACATAACCAAACGCCTGAACCGGGCAACACTGAACTTTTCGTTGAGTTCCTCGCCCAAAAGGTCGGCAGCCTCGTATGCGGTGAGGAGAAAATCCTGTTCTGTGAACGCCTGTGCCTCAAGCTTTTCCCCGGTCCCTTCATCGAACGCTTCACTCATGCCGGAACCCCTGCCACGGCATCGGGATCACGACGCATCGCCTCGATGGATTCCTTGGCTTCCCTGATGGTGTCCTCTGCCTGCGGGTCGTACTTGGTCAAGGATGCCCGGATGCCCTCTTGATGCTTGGTCACCATCCACGGAACAGTGCGCAACAGCGCGGCCCGGTTCCCGGAGGACAGCAACACTGCCCGGCCCTTGGGCAGCGCGGAGAGTTCTGCCGGATCAAAGACCCTGTCTTTTTGTTCCTGACGCGGCCCGCGCGGCATCCCTGGGGAGCCGGGAGAGCCGGGGGTGGAGTAGTAGTAATCACCAATGGCGTCAGAGAACAGGGTCAGTAGGTGTCCGGGTTTGTTCCCGCCTGCGTAGGCGACCCAGTTCGCCGCTTCTAGCAGGGCATCCATGCCGGCCTTGCCCCACACGCCCTCACCTTGCGGGTAGGACTGGAGAATCGTGTCGATGAGGATCCCGCGTGAACCGTAGTGCGAGTACAACTTGGGGAGCTTGGGCCACCGGCACACGTTCGCGGCCTCATCCAGAACCACGACCATGGGTGTTTTCAGCCGGCCCCCGGGGAGGGTGGAGGCTTTGAACTCACCGGCATCACACACGGCCACGGTTAGGGCCGTGACCAATGCTTTGGCGGAGCCTGAGCCGTCCTTGGATAGGCTGTAGAGCGTGTTGGAGCCTTCTAGGAATTTCACCGGGTCAAAGAGCATCCGGCCCTTGCCGTTTTCTTCACCTGGAGAAGGATTCACCCACCCGGCAATCTGCCGGTTCGACAGGGACTTGGTCATGACTTGGGCGGTGGAGAACACGCCGGAACGCTCCTGCGGTGCGGCGTTGTAAATACCGATCAGCTCGTTCAGCACTTCCTTGTACATGGTGCCGTCCAGCAGCTCGACGGCGACCGGTGATTCTGCTTCGGGAGCGGCGATCCATTCCTGAACATCACGGAGCCAATACTTCGGCCCCGCCTCCCCTGCCTTATGTGGCAGTGCTTGGCCTTGGCTCACTGCCGCTGCCAGGAACAGGCCGCGCAGCAACGTCGTGGCGCGTTCTTCAAAGAACCCACCATTCGCAGAGGAGGACACCGCCTCCATTTCTGCCTTGGCGAACAGTTCAGCCAGGTCATAGGCCTTGGATTCATCCGTGACCGGAGCCAGCGGGTTGAACCACCAATCCGGTGACTGGCCCACAATTGCCTGCGGGTCAAAGACAAAGACCTTGCCCACACCCTCACGGACTCCCCGGGTGTGGTCATGAAGTCCGCGCTTGTTCTCCGTGACCAGCACCGGCCCGGTCGCGTCCAGGATGTGGGGAATGGCAAAGCAGGAAGACTTGCCGGTACGCGGGCCGGCAAACAGCAGCCCCACATCTTCCAACGAGGTGTACAACATTTTTCCGGTCGGCAACAACGAGCCCAGAGGAAGACCCACGAAACCATCACAGCCGCTGCCCAAACGCTTGGCCGTGGACTGGGCCGACTTGTGCGTCAACGACTTCACTTCTGAGACCGCCGCCATGTGGGGTGCAGCTGAATCCACCCACGCCGACCGGTTCCCCAGCTTCCGCCATCCGAACAACCCGCCCACAACCAGCAGCACCACGGCCAGTGCGGCAACGCCCATACCGATCAGGTACAGCGGCGTCCAGGGAGCCCCGTCCTTGATGAAGGCGCGAATGACGGCAGCCGGGGAAGCCCACACACCAGTGTGGAACCACTGCCCCAACGACAAGCCCGTCACCACTGAAAGAACAACACCGGCGGCGACACCGATCAGCATCGTTGTCGCACGGTCCCGGCGACGTAGGTAGCGTGTACGTGTTGGGGCACCCATTAGGACACCAAGCTTTCGCCGATAGTAGTCACACGGCTGCGAGCATCCGTGACGTGCTTTGCGTTTTCAATCGGGGTCAGGGACATTTGCACGGCAATACCGACCCGGCCCGGAACTTTCAGCAGAATCTTCCCCGCCCCGGGAGGTGCCATCGGGCTGCCATCGGTGGTGGGTTGTTGCGCCCACGAAGGGGGAACGTTGAAACCGGCGACCGTGGATATTTCCTTCGCGTTCAAGGGCTGGACCGCGCTCAGAGCGTCCAAATCATCCAGCGTCAGGGCCATCAGCCCGAGCATCCCGCAGCGTTGGGCGAAACCCTTGGCTGTTTCCCGATCCTTGGCGTTGGGCAGAGACAGGAAGTCTTTGGGGCTGTGGGTAATTTTCAACTCGCTCACCCCTACGCCACGGTTGGTCCGTCCTACCCGGTCGGCGCGGTCAATGATCCCTTCACAGGCCCGCATCGGGTACCAAAACTCGTCCTGAATGGCGAAGTAGGAACCCCACCGCACCTTGGGTTCGTAAAAGTCCCCGGCAGCGGCCGCCTCGAGGGCCTTCAACCGCTCAAACTCGGCCAGTTCCCAGTGGGCATCCATGGCAGAGAAACCAATGTTCCAGGTCCCCAACATTGCCGCTGAGAGCAGCTTCGAGTTGGATTCCGGGATGGAGGAGGTATCGAAGCAGAATCCGCCCGGATTCCCCAAAGGAATCACCACACTCTTGCGCCCACCCAACAAAGCACCCATCCGGCCCCTGACCAGGGCTTGAAGGGACTGGCGCAGCACCCTGAACTCCAACCGGAACGCAACAGCAGTGGCGCAGCCGGAAATTTCCAGCACGTCCTGGGGCAGATGGTCAAAGGCTTCCAACAAATCCGGCAGCCAAGGCTCCTTGACGGTGCGGATCACGACCTTGACCAGCTCTTCCAAAATGGTTTCTTCAATATCGGATAAAGGCATTCCTGAGCCGCGGTTGATCTGGGTAAACAGCACCACCGCGTCCACGGCCTTATCAATGGCCAGGGAATAGAGCTGATCCCCAATGTCGCCGCCAATTTCTGCCGCAGCATCACCGAGGGAGCCCAGATCAAGGGGGTTGATGCGGTCTGGCTGGCCGGGACCAAAACGGAAACGGTTGCCACCCATCGCCTCGATCGCGTCCCCATACTCATTCTTGATCGGGTCAAAAGCGGCCGGGATAATCCCACGCGCGGCCATGGCATACATAAACCTCAACGCCGCCGTGGACTTACCGTTGCCGTTGAGACCAAAAAGCATCATCGACGGAGAGGAAATCAGGCCCGCGTCATACCAGGTCTTCATGTCCCCACACACGGCCGTGTTCACATTCATATCCCTACCCAAGGGGGTGCCCACGTTCGGACGAGACGTGCCAGCGGAGAAAGGATAGATCCCACACAACTGCGTGGAGGAGGAATACCACTGGGGAGGCTGGGGAACTTTGCCCCACCGGCCACCACCGAGGCCTGTCAACCCACGCGAGGTTTTATGATGCTTGAGAATGTTCTTGAACAAACCCATCAGAGGACCCCTTCCATCCACAACGGCTTGGAACTGTACTTCCACGGCAACACACCAAAGGGAAGCGTGGTGTGGAACGCGGCCGAGCCAGCGTGCTCGACAAAGCGGTACGGCATAAGCAACGAATTCATCAACGACTTCACCTGATTCAAAGCCTCCCGATAGGACCTCTCATCAGGGTCAAACGTCACAGTGACCATGATGGAAAACATCGCCAACCGGGCACCATGCGCCAACTCTTCTTCGGTTTTCTGGGCAACAGCCTTCCGAGCCACATCAAAGGACGTTGGCCGGCCCTTGCGGGTACTCATCCGCCAATCAGCGGTTTTCACCAACCGGTCCACAGTCTTGTTTGCCACGCCACCGTCGACGGGGCGGTAGGTGATAGCAACGCGCTTGCGCAGAAACTTGGGGTTCGGTCCGAACAACCGATCAAAAGACTTCGCCGTGATGTGAGCCCCCGGAGGGACAGTCATCATCAACGTCATGGACGCCACACCATCATGGAAGACCACCCGACCGCGGGAATCATCGAAGAATCCCGGCCCAGCATGCGCCCACTTCTTCTCCGACCGACGGCCCGCCAGCGCATCCAACGCCAATTCCTGATCCCGCCCTGGCTGATACGCCAACTGGGCAATATGGGACAGTTCAGCCTCTACCAACGGCTTAGGAGCACCGGCCCCGGCAGCGTCCAAAAGCTGCGTGTGCCCCGGCAGCCGCGACGCTATCTCAGCCACCGGGGAAGAAATATCATCACCCCTGCCACCAAGCGCTTCCACGTCCCACACCATCGTGGAATACACATTCAACACCGAGGTACGAGCAGGCAATGTGCCCACTGCCGCGTCAAGAACCTCTCGGGCGAACGCCGGAGCCGTCGGAGAAACCGCGTCCCGGATAGCCGCGCACGTCCCGGCAGAGGACTCCGAGGCCGAATCAACCACAATCGTTGCCCCACTCAAACCATCCTCAACACTCAAAGAGGACACCCACGCCCCGAAGTGCGCGACCTGGGCATTCACCACCCCTTGTTCCTGCATAGCCGAACCGTCAGGGGAACAACCAAACACAGCCGCAATCTGGTGCACCGACTTGTGGTGCAGCAACGAATAAGGACGGCCCAAACCATCCCGGCCCGAGACGGTATCAACGTTCACCAACGCACCGGGCAACCGCTCCACATCCTCCTGCGGCAACGTGGACAAAGCCCCCGTCACATAAAACGTTTCACCGTTGGCCCGACGCAACACCAAAGACGCCTTATCGCTCACGCGGGAGGCGATCGTGGCACCGAACCACTTCACCAACCCGAACAACACCACCACCGCAGTGATGAGGAGGATGACCAGGGCGGGGAGGAACAGGCTTTTCATCAAGCACAGCAACGTAAAGACCAACCCAATGCCCGCAACAACCAGCGCACCAAGACTCAGCCCAAACATTCCCGGGGAAGCCGGTTCAAGCCAGTTACCAAATTTTTCCTGGCCCACGTTCTCACTCATTCGCCGATCACATCCGTTCCATCAGAATCTTTTCCACCCTCAGCGACAGTGCCGCCAAGTGATTGCACCCCGGCCTGCAGGCCAGCCCCACCGCGGGAAGACCCACCAGCAGAACTCCCGCCAGAGGGAGAGGGGCCACCATTTGCCCCTGCCTGAGCCTGCGAGCCAGACGGGCCCGAGCCGCCGATCATCGCGGCAGCATCATTCCCACGTGATCCTTGGGCCCCGCTATCGCCAGGTGCACCGGGGGCCCCGGATTCACCAGATGCACCAGGGGAAGCAGAAGCCCCGCCAGAGACTCCCGACTCGCCGCCACCTGTCATGGAACCAGCACCGCTGCCACCACCTGTCATGGACGCAGCCCCGCCGCCACCAGCGGTAGCAGCAGTGCCACCGCCACCGGCCATGGCAGCACTGCCACCACCGGCAGATGCGCCGGCACTGGTGCCTGCGGTGGCCACAGCGGCACCGACAGCCACACCTGCGCTGACGACTGCGGCACCGGCGGCCATGGCCATGCCGCCACCAGCGGCCCCACCCAGAGCAGAGGTACCTGGGGAAACAAGCTTCATCAGGGCAGGAAGCGCAGCAACGGCCAACACCAGCAGCAACATGCCACTAATGACACCGCCGACACCGTCTTCGCCGGACTTCATCTTCCAAGCGAAGGCATAAATAATGGCAGCCACCGGCTTGTAGAGCAGGAAAGCGACCAGCCACTTAGTGACCTTAGAAAAGGTTTCCTCCCCGCCTGCAACCATGGAAGCCGCGGCCGAGAGCGGCCAGACAGCCACCAGTAGCGGCAGCACCACGGCACGAACCATCATGATGCCCCACTGGAAAAGTGTTGCAATAACACCGAAAATCCCGGCAATAATTGCCAAGCCTGGACCCACCGCAACAGCGAGCCCGCCTACTTCCTTATAGCCGGCCGCTGAAACACTGGCACTGTCCAGAACCCACTGGGAGAACGAATCCCCGCCAGCGAGCACCACCTGAATAAGAACCGTTCCCAGTGTGGTTACCAGAAACACCCGAAACAGGGACTTACTGACCTGGATAGCCTTATCCCCCCGTGCGTGAACCATCGTCCAGATACAAGCGATCATGACCCCAACGACAGCAAAAAAGACACTGAACGTGTGCAGTTGTTCCGTCAGCCACGGCACCGAACCGGCATCGAGCCTGACCAGCAACCCCACGTCCAGCCACGAAGTAAGAAACGACTTCATCAACGAATCCCACGCCGCCATCATGACCTCACCAAGATTTTCAGCACCGGACTGAACCGCATTCCCCACGGCACCGACAACGACTTCTTTTCCTTTGCAAACAAGGTCAATCGCTCCGCAATCAGCCACGGGAACCACTCCATGCAACAAACTGGCCAGAAACCGGTGCGGTAGGGGTGCCAGCGTAGGGTGAGCCATCGTCGAGAAGCTTGATCTTCCAGTCCCCGTCAACCCAGCGCAAGGTGCAGGGGAATCCCACGTATCCCGTCGAGGTCCCTGCTACAGCCAAGACAAGCGTTATCTGTGCTTCCTCAGGGGTGAATGAATCGGTACTAAACCCGGCAAACCCTACCGGGACGTCGCGACCTGAATCACCCGATGAAGTCTTTGTGGACTCAAGGGCTACTTTTTTCCCTGCCGTGGCCATGGCATAGATTTCCAAGGCCTTCTTCGGGTCCTGCGTATTCGTCCGCCCAGAGAAGGTGGCCATGGCCAGTGCTGCCCCGAGGGGGGAACGGGCGAAGCAGACCCCGTAGCCGTCTTTGTCTTGTGTGGGGCCGTAGGTGTCTGAGACGGGCCAGGTAATGCCTTTCGCGGCTTCCCAGCGAAGGTCCTTTGGCATGGCTGGCTTGGAGGACGTGTCACCCTTCGGGACGTTGCACCCACCCACGGCTTGCGCAGTGGCGCTGGTGGTGGGGTCAGCTACGGGTGCAGGAGTCTTCGTGGCGGGTTTGATGAAAATGATGACGGCCAGGATCACCACCACCACCACGATCCCGAGGGAAATCCACCATCCCTTGTTCAGTGTCTTAGAGGTTTTCATTGATTCGCTCATCGAAGGGTCACTACTTTCTTACATGTAAAGGAAGACGGGGGCGATCACAGCGGCAAGGCCGAAGCCCATGGCTCCGACGAGCCACCAGCCGGCCTTTCCCATGAATTCTTGCCCATGGCCGTGCTTGTGGGCGAAGAACAGACCGATAAAGAGCATCATGAGGCCGATGACAGCGATGGAGCCGCCGATGATCTGCACCCAGTTCCTGATGGTGTCCAGACCGTCAGTTACTGGCTGCGGGAGGGGCTTGGCTTCGGCGCTCAGGTTGCCTGCAAGAACGGTGGCGCGGGTGATGATGCTCATGGTGTTTCTCCTTCAATGGTGACGCCGACCTGTGACAGGGACGCGGTGATCTTGTGCAGTTCTTTGGGCGAAATATCGGTGGGGGTCAGCTGCGCGGCTCGACGCATCAGCAGGCCCGGAGTCCACGGGGTATCTATGACGGTGATGGCCCCGGAAAGGACCTTCACCTCATTAGCAATCAGGCGCGGCATTCTGGTCGGGGATGAGGGCACCAGAAGCACGCAGGCGAACCGGTCATAGCCATGAATGGCAATGGCGGACTTGGCCGCATCAATGCCGTCGAGACTGGCCCTGGCCACCAAGACCAGTTCTGCGCCGGGTGCAGGTGCTTCTTGGTTCAGGCCGGTGACCAGTCCCCCATCGACGCCGCCAAGGATATGCGCCCAGCTGGTGGCTCCTGCCCCGCCGTGAGCGGCCAGGAACACTGGGACCTCACGCGGTGCAACCGGGGCTGGAGCCTGAGGTGCTGGGGCGGGAGTAAGGTTCTGAGCAGCCTTCACCCAAGGGTTGGTGCTCTGCTGGGTCATGTTCATAGTCCACTCGCCACCGCAGCACCGACAGCCAGCCACGCCCTGCGGGTCGCTGGCTTCAAAGCCCCATGGCGGATCTGGCCCGATTTCAAGGCCGGATCGAAAGGAACAACTTTCACAGCCCTCACGTAGGGGCGGAACTTTGCGGCCGTCTCCCGCGAGAGACGCCCTTCTCCGCTTTGTCGTTCCGAGACGACCACGACGGCGTTGGACGCCAACACCGCTGACCGCTCACACCGAAGATCGAGGCCTTGGAGCGTCAATAACGCGGCCTCCACCCGGTCCTCTTCGTTGGTGGTGGGGACCACTAACTGATCGGCGTGATCAATCATGCGGTTCCACTCGGCGCTGCGGTGATTGTTGCCCGAGTCCATCAGCACCAGCCGGTAATACTTCGTCAGGACCCGGTGCAAAACATCCACTTCTTCGGCGCTGACCTCATGCGTACCGGCCACGTCCGCATCCGAGCGCAGCACGTCGTACTTGTCCGTGTTTTGGTGGTGAACGTAGGCGTTAATGTCCGCGGACTGGGCGGTGGGAGAAAGCAGGTCTTCGGCGTGGGCGATCACGTCTAGGGCGCTTCGGCTGTGATCTGACTGTTGTGTCCGCCAGCCCAGTGTTCCGGTGGTGGGGTTGTTGTCCCAGCCAATGACGCTGGCCCCGTTGCGTCCGAACACGGCCGCAAGGTTCGCCACGGTCGGTGTCTTGTTCGACCCGCCCTTTTGGTTCACCACAGCCACTACGCGGGTCCCGGCGAAGTGCTTGGAAACCAACGCCGTGTCCTGACGCTCGCCCAGTTCCGGCGCTGAGGCAGCCAGGGAGAACCCCAACGTGTTCACCAGGCCCCGAAAACCCTTCACCGCCGGTTCACGCGTGGCCGCAGTGGCCAGAAACGAACCGGCCTCACGCAAGGCACGCCGCGACGTCGGCACTTGAGGCGCTGGTGCCGCTGCTGCTGGTGTGCTGGGGTGCTGGAGTTGAACGGTGACCGGGACCGCAGGAGTGTCGGGGAGGTCCTGAGTATCCCGGAGCGGAATCTCTACCGGGTGTGCGTCTTCTGCCGGGGATTCATCTTCCACTTCAACCTCACCGGTCGGGGAACACAGCAGGGTCGAGAGGCCCGCTTCATCCATCGTGCTCACCCGCACCGGACGGCCATGCTTGGCCGCTTCTACAAAGACCCTGCCCATGAGGGACTGGCGCAGCTCACTGGCAGTGGCCCCGGTGTGGGCTTCTTCGGCCGAGTCGATGCTCAACACTCCGGTGTCGTCACTGTTGATAATGGCGCTGATGACCGGGACGGGCTGGATGAGTGATTTATCAATGGCCATGATGATCCTTTTCTTTCGTTGAAGGGGTTTTAGTGGAAGCCGTCAGGCATATTGATGTACTGGATTTTCCACTCACGATTGCCGCCCTGACGCCGCAGCTCGAAGTCGAAAACACCGACAGTCGTTGCGAATTGCGCGTTGGCGGCGAAACCGTTCGCTGGATCAATGACCAGTTTCGGTGGCCCCATGGTTGTGAAGGCCGGGAGGTTCGCAGGGTCAACGCCCTGATACTTAGCGCCGGCGTCGTCAGTCATATATTGGGCCAGATCATAAATCCATCTCTTACCGTCCACGGCGGGGCGGTTGTACAGGACCATGGCCTTCGATGCCACCTCCAGGGCATCGGCCTTGGCCCTCTTATCCCAGCCCGGATCACTGACCCCTGTGTGGTCTGCCTGCGGCAACCCATCACAGGAACCGCACGCGGTCGCGGTCGCTGTGAGGGTCGCTGCCAGGGGTTGCGCTGCCGGGGCCGGTGCGGGCTGGGCGCAACCGACCAGCACGGTGACAGCGACTCCCGCCGTCGTCACGAGTGAGAAGAACCTATTTTTCATCAAAGACTCCTTATTCATCCTCAGAACGCTTTCGCGTACTGATCCTGAGTCGGAATGAGCAAGTAACCAGAAGGTGAGTTCGCGGCGATAGTGCGCGTGTAGTACCCGCCCAAATGATCCGGTCCCATGTTGTAGCCCTCTTCAATCACCGTGCCGTCAGCGGTAATCGCCTTCACCACAGCCACATGGCCGTAGATGGGATCGCCGCCAGGATTGCCCGGGCCATACCAAATGATCGCCCCGACCTTGGGTGTCATGGTCACCGGCCAACCCTCCCGGTGCCACGTCGGCCCCCACGTGATCGCATTGCCCGGGCCCAGCGGGCGGGCGTCCATCTGGGACGCAGAAGTAATGCCGAGTTGTTGCATCATGCGCCACCACGCGAAGTCCGTGCAGTTCTTATACGCAAACCCGGTCACCGGGTTATTGCCGTTGTAGGGGCCGTCCTTGAACCCATAATCGTCGCCCTTGCCCGACTCCCCCGGCGTCCCAGCATCCCCTTCGCAGGACGCTTCCGTGGCGGAGATACCGCCCAGAGCGGCCATAACCTCACTGGCAGGCTGGGCGAACCTTGCGTAGTGATTCGGGTCCGCATTGCCCTGAACCAAATGTGCAGCCTGGGTCGGCGTCATCGACTCCCACCCAGAAACCTTCAAAAGACGTTTGAAGAAGTTCGTCGCGCTGATCGTGGGGTCCATCCGGTCCTCGTAGCTGCCCCATGCCCCGTTATCGCGCTGCTGGAACAGACCACGGGAGTCAGGTCCCGCAACGTCTCCATGGTCCAGCACTTCCAGACTCGATTCACCGATGGCGACCATGATTCCCACGGTCTGACCCCGGGTGGAGAGACTGAGTTTCTGGCCGGCATTGATAATCAACGCCGCATTCTTCAGCTGAACACCCTGAAAACCAGCGACGCCGGTTGTGGGCAACTTGCCCGCGTCAACAGAAACCCCGGGCAAGCACGCCGCCGCTGCCGACGAGCTATTACCCATACCCACAACAATCAACACCACCAGCAACACTGGGACCAGGAACGCCGCAGCGACTAAGGCAATAGCCCCCGATCCCGACTCCTCATTCACAGCCCCACCATGCCCGACGTGCTGCCAGAACCCACGGCCACATCGACCCAGCTAGCCGGAACCTCAACCAACGTACTCACGAAATACCCTCCATAGTGTCACATTCATTTAGACACTTCTTTTTCAGAGTATCGTATTGAGTTAGACAGTGGAAGTCATTCAGGTGCCGATACGACAGAATGAAGGGGTGACCCAATATGTCCGCCCCACGACCGCGATCCCAGAACGCGCAGAAGCCGTGATCGGGATTCTTGGTGTCAACCCACTGAGAGCCGAAATACTCCGTTACCTGTGGCAACATCCCGACGGGGGAACGTCCGGGGACATCGGTCGTAGCATCGGGACCGGCTATAAAACTGTTTTGTGGCATCTCAAGCAACTGGAGTCCACGGGGGCCGTCGACACCAACGCGAGGGAGAACAGGATCGGCCAGCGAGTCATTTACAGCATCAATCAAAATGCCTTCAATGACGCGACGGACGACTTCCTCAAATACGTCAAAGGTCATTAAGAGCCAAGAGGCGCCATCGGCCTCACTCCCCCTTCCGCCTAGTACAGGTGGAAAGCTGGCGACTTAGTCGTCTGTCCTGGGTCAATCGTGACACCAGGCAGGTGGGCGAGTTGGTCAACTTTTCGCAGCCCAGGCTAGAATTTTTGGTTTCATCAAGCCTCCAGCCTCTTACTGAAACAGTTGTTTCAGTAAGAGGCTACCTTAACAAAAGGTCTCACTGAAACATATGTTTCAGTGAGACCTTTTGTTACTTTCAGGGAGTTGATCTGCTTAAGCGTTACTCCGAGGCGTGGCGAAGTTGATTGATCGCTGCCGCTATCTCGTTGAGAGCGTCGGGCGAAAGGTTCCCAACTGTTCGGGCTGTAACGTCATTGGCGCCTATGAGCTTAAGCGATTGGAGGAGGTTTAATTCTGCTTCAACACGAGCGGAAACTTGGCCGTCTCGGTGGAGTAGGTAATTGGCGTCAACATCGAAGTAGTCAGCCAGAGCCCGGAGGAGGTCGGGGGTTGGTCGTCCGTCCGGCGAGCCTTTGCGGATTCTGAACCACTTTGTTCGCGATATTTGAACGCCTCGCTTGCTCAGCTCTCTTTGAATTTCCGAGAAGCTGGCTGGCTCGTGGCCTCGGGCGCGCATAACGTCAATGAGTAGCTCAATTTTCTGCGCGACAACCTCACGGTCAGTCAGGGCAGGATCATAGTGAGCATTTTCAGCCGCCATTGTTCCCCTTGTGCAATCCTGTTTGTGTCCGAGCTGGTGTGGGTCGAGTGAGAGACCGTTCTCCCGCCTTAAGAATTAGCGTCGTGATCGGACCTAGACGAACTCCCTCTCGGGCCTCAATGTCCTTGAGGGCGATTACATTCCTGTAGATAGTACTTCGCGGATCGCTAGACCGCTCATCGTGATGAACATAGGTGCTCTCCAAGCTGGATTGCTTCCGGTTATACCGGGCCACAGTCATTCTTAGCATGGCGGCTACGGTTCGCTGGACCAGTTGAACGTGTTTGATCGCCAGCATTGCCAGGCTGAGAATGATCAGGGCCACTCCCAAATAGATGATGTTGAATGCTTTGAAGGTTATCGCTAGGAATACGGGGTGCTCAAATGAAGTCCAGACCGCTGTTGCATAGATGATTTCATCAAGGCTGGCTATGGCGGCTGTAATGGCTCCAATCCGCATTACGCCAAGCCAGCCTTGACACCTACCTCGGAGTAACCATACACAATCGAGGCACACCAGTCCGACAAAAAGCATATATATCGAAGCGTAGAGGAACACCCCAAGCTGTGTGCCTTCTGCCGTGACGAACGAGCCGCTGCTTGACCCCATTGTGTCTGCCAGCATAAATGGCAGTGTTATAGCGCCCAAGGCCATACACAGGGTGAGCGGGTGATACTTCCAACCACGGTTCTTGTCCGGCCCTGTTCCGGTGGCCTGGATGATAGATGAACGAAGAAACCAGATCGCGGAACTTAGCAGCAGACTTCTCGCCAAGTGGGCCAAGTTCATACCACCTAGCCACTGGTCAACCTCGTAGTAGGGAACAAAAGTGTTCGTGATTAGTAGTCCGAAACCGCCCAGCCCCGTCGCAGCCCAAGAAACCCGAGCCCGAGGGTTGCGAATAGCTGAAGGAGTCCGAAAAATGAAAATGAGGCAGAGCAACGAGGCAAGGACAAGTTTCATAGACCGAAGACTTCATCAATCGAGGAATCGCTGTATGGAGGATGCAGCTTTTCTGCAAGTTTGAAAGCGAGGGTTTCCGCTTCGATTTCCTGAATATTTCTATCGTTTCCTCGGGCCAAAAGCGATGCCACCCCCTTTTTCCTCCCTATGCTTTGGAACAGATTTTTGGCAGATTTCTCATTGAGTACGGTGCAGCCCGTATGCCGAAGAAGGATGTGTCCGAGCTCATGACAGATGCTGTGTTGCTGGTAGATCACCGGATCACAGGTGCGATAGAGAATAAAGCCGACTTCGACGGTATCCACCCATAGCCCGGTTGTCTTGCCCCACCCCTTGCCGCTTACTGGAGTGAGTTGCAGTTTCTTCCCGTAGGCTGCTTCTACCCGCGCTATGAGTGAATGCATATCAATTGCATCTGGTAGCTGTAGCGACAAGATCACGCTGTCAACGTTGGCTAGATCGCTCACAACCCGCTCCTCGATTGGTCGGCGCTGCCCTCGAGGCGGGGCTCCTCAAGACATCCAGAATTCAACCAGTCCTCAACCGTGGATTCCCACAGGGTGGGGTTTGAGTTCCATTCAAGGCCGTGTTGTGCCTGCGGAAAACTAAAAAATGTAACCGGGCCTACAAGTGCTTGGATAGTTTCTCGTGCGTGATCCAAGGGGACCGTTAGGTCTGCGTCGCCGTGGGTTACGAGCATAGGGAGAGGAGCAACAGTGCTGAGGAAGTGGTTCTCTTCCTCCCAAGCGGCCTTAGGAGTCCCCCACCGTGGGATGACGCCATTGAAACGCGCCATAATCAAGCGAACGATGAGGTCAGGAAGGCCAGCCCGACTCATTGCCCTTGGAATGAGTCTGTGCCAGTTCAACGCTGGAGATATGAGCACAAGTCCCTTGACCAGAGGTGAGTGTCTTTCATGGCGAACACGAAGGGCTAGCAGAGCCCCAAAAGACCATCCAACATACACAATCTGGGTGGCGCCCTGGCGTACCGCATAGTCTTCGGCTTCAGCGATGGCTCTCCATTCACGAAAGCCCAGAGTCGACTGCTTTCGACGAGATCTCAGGTCGAGGGAAACGTCATAGGTAGGCACCAAGGAACGGTATCCGTTGCGTGCGAATACGGGCAGCCCGCGCAGAACTTGGTTACGGGCGCCACCCAGTCCGTGAATGTGGATGGCCCACCGCTCAGCGCTTCTACTTGTGACAGCTGAACGAACTTCCCAGGCGGGGAAGGCATTTGGTCCTACGCTCACTTCTTCGTATGTCAGTCCTATGTCTGCCGGGGTTTGACCTATATGGCCGTAGAGAAACCCTTGCTTCCAAGTGTGGAGATCTATTGGCTTCTCTGACAGAAGCCCGCGATGAATCCTGGCCACCCCATCTGGCGCAGATTCAGGCGACCCGAGCAGAACTGAATGCTTCCTTTGTTGGTCCCAAAGAAGGAGTTGCCCAGGATGATTGGAAAGTCTTGACGGACTGATCACAACTGACACGCCGTGCCTGGACTCGACTACGTTGCACAGACGTACAGGGACGCCGCCCAACTTGGCGCCTAGGGCTTTTCTACGAAGTAGCAAGGCGAAAACGTCCACAAGCAAAGCAACTGCCGTCACCGTCACACTGATGCGGACAAACATCGTTCCCAACGACAACAGATCCTCCCTAGACTCGTATCCAACGCCTGGAATTAGTTTCCTATGCAGGATAGCCGTAGGTAGCGGCTTAACTGAAACATATGTTTCACTTATCTCGTGAACAGTTTTCAAATTCGCGACACGCGAACCCCTACTGCCAGACTTAACGGTACTGGTACGAGTAACATCTGTCTTATGACCAGACCCATTCACAGACGCGAACGTGGAACAGGGCTAGGCAACGTCACCCTTAAGGTTGACGTTGATCCTGAGGCCAAAGATCTCGTCAATCGCGTTGCCGATCATATGGGCCTGTCCAAGGGGCAAGCAACTGAAAGACTCCTCCACAGCATTGCACTGGATGAACGCGGGTTGCCGAGATGGTCTGACATCGATGATTCTAAGGACAAGTACCAGGAGGCTTTGCCTATCGCGAAGGCTTCTTAAACGGCAAAAGGCCCGCAGTTTGCGGGCCTTGCCTGACACTCAATCGGTAGCTAAAAACCTGCATCCGCCAAGATTCTCGGTTTGTATCTACTTCGACAACAGCGGCTTTGTCATGCCCGCTCTTGCTTAGGAATGTTTCCATCATACACGCACACAATTTTTTGGACACAAGCAGCTCAGCTGACACGCTTGATGTGTCAGGAACCACATCTGTCCATGCGCAGGCGTGGGCCGCTTTAGCGCCACTGATAGCAGGCTCCCCGGTCATGCGGTTTGCCACCCGTGGGGGTAAGTACCCACGTCCGCGTTCCAACCCTCCCCGCATCACTCGGGCGTTGCCGGGGCGTGCTGTTGCTGTCATGGTCCACGGTGCAGACGGTTCGGTACCGACCTTGTGTCTGGACCTGGATACTTCCAAAGCCTTGCAAGCGGTGGTGGATGCTGATGCTGAGGCGATCACAGCCTTGCTGGCTTCGTGTGGGTTGCGTTTTGTTGCTGATCACTCCCCCAGCGGCGGGCGTCACATCTATATCCCTGTTGCAGGGCGTCTTGGAGCCGAAGAGGCCCGCGAGCTCGTGGAAGCTCTTGCTACGCGCTTTCCCAGCCTTGACCCCGGTCCCCACCAAAACGTCACTGATGGTTGCATCCGCCCCCCCGGGTCTTTGCATAAATCCGGCACCGGCCACCAAGTCCTGGACACCCCCTTGGCCGAGGCCTATGACGTGCTGCGTCGAAGGAACCCTCCTGAAGGTGTTGCGAACCTGCGGAGGTTCTTGGCTGCCTCCATCCGACAAGTTCGTGTCCGCAAGGCCACCAAGTCGCCGTTTGCCCCATACCCTGCTGCGGGTTCACCAGCCATGGCAGACGAGCCCCAGGTTTTGGCAGGGTCGGTGTTGCGCCGGGTTGCCCGGACGGGGATCTATGACACCCACCGGTACAAGAGCGCTTCCGAGGCCCGCATGGCGGTGCTGAACCATCTGTGCGCCTGGCAGGTGAGCCTGGTCGAGATCCAAGCCCGCCTGGACACCGACTTCGCCGGCCTGGCCGCCCTCTACGGCAGTGCCGAGCGCCAGGAGCGACTGCTGCCGGCGGAGTGGGCGAACGCCACCACCTGGATTGGAGAAAAACAACACACCAGCGCCGAGGGTTTGAAGCATGCAAACAAAAGCGACACAGAGCCTGCCTTAACCCACAGCGGGGCGGCTGAGGTCCCTCGCTCGAGGGTTGCGGTGATGGCCGAGATCAACGATCTCGAAAACGTTTTGTACTCCGTGCTTGATCAGCGCCTTGCCCGTACTGGGCGTGAAGGGATCATGCTGAGGTTCTTGATTCGTGCCGTGCTGGGGTTCGCCCGGGCCAAAGGCACTCTGCTGGTGGATGTCGGATGCAGGGCCTTTGCCTTGGCTATGGGCAAACACCACGGCACGATCGCTCGTTTGCTGCCCCGGTTGGCGAAACTCAGTGGCGGGATGCTGAGCAAAATTGAAGACGGGCGCGGTAAACGGGCCGATAGCTACTTGCTGGGATGCCCGCAGCAATGGAAGGACGTGGCTGCGGCGACCGCTTGGCGCAAGGGCAAGATCTACGGAATCCGGCCCGTGTTCCGTGCCTTGGGCGCACCGGCAGCCTTGGTCTACGAGGCGGTGGAGCGTGGGCGCCAGTCCCCCACCACAGCAGAGATCGTTCGTGCCACCGGGATGAGCCGGCCCACCGTGACCAAAGAACTGGCCACCTTGGCCGAACTGGCCATGATTGAACGCCACCATGGCACTTGGCGGATGGTTCACACCACCAACCTGGCCACCCTCGCCGAATGGCTCGGTGTTCAGGAGGACTACGAGGCCCAGCTACGCCTTATTAAGGCTCAACGCCGCCAGTGGCATGCCCACCTCGAACGCCACCTGCACCAAGAAATCCGCGAAGAAGACCTCTACGACCAAGAACGCGACGAATACGACCCCTGGGACCCCTGGCTCACGGTAGGTCCTCCTCTGCCCTCTTCCGAAATGCCAGCAGCGTCATAGCCGCCCTCACAGATGCATGGGCGGATACCCACTGGTGGTTCCACGTTTCTAAATAACAGGGCTTAAATGACTCGTGAGAGCTCGTGAAAGCTGCCTCAGAAACTTGGCGGTGGTTACATGGAAAAATCATGCTTGCAAGTGGCCGGTTCGCGGCGACACGATCTGAAAGACAGTAAAGACAGTAAAGAAAGTAAAACAAGTAATAATTGTATTACATGCATTAATATTAATGGTAGTGTCGCATGTAAAGCAGGTATTGGGTGCAATGCAAGCAAAGACTGCATTGCACCCAATACCTGTAAAGCTACTAATGACAGTAGATTGGAACCATGACACTAACAACAACTTTTGACAGGACAGGAATGGACCGAATCTGCGGATTCGTCAACGGTAAGGGAGGGGTATTGAAGACCACCCTGACTGCCAATGTGGGGGCGCTGCTGGCAGTTTCAGGTTGGAAGGTCCTGCTCATAGATATGGATCCACAAGGAAATCTAGGTCTTGACCTCGGCTATAGGCACGGTGACCTTGATGATGATGGTAGTGCTCTTGCTCAAAGCCTTATGTTTGGAAGTTTGCTCATACCTCTAAAGGACATCCGCCCCAATCTCGACGTCATCCCTGGGGGATCACACCTCGATTCGGCTGCGGCGGGTCTCGTTTCTATGGGAAGCAAAGATGGCAGGAAGGCAAAGCTGGCGCTTGCGCGGTCACTTTCCCCGTTGGCTGGCAATTACGACATCATCTTCATCGATTGCCCCCCAGGCAATGAGCCACTGCAAGTAGCTGCTCTCGGTGCTGCTTCATACGTCGTTGTGCCGACCAAGACAGACAAAGCTGGTCGCGAAGGCCTTGTCGGCGTGGCCAAGCGGTTGGACACTGTGCTCGATGTAAACCCTGACCTTGATCTGCTCGGAGTGATCATCACAGCCACATCCGCAACGGCCACTAACGTTCATCGAGTTACACGTGAAGCCATCACCGAAACCTTCGGAAACGCGGATGTGCTCTTCAAAGGGATGGTCAGGCACGCCGAAGCGCCGGCCCAAGCTGCTCGCGATAGGGGAGTGCTGGTCCATGAGTTGGAAGAACAAGTCAAGGCCGCGCCGAAATGGTACGAAGTACTTAACGGTACCGCCGAGGCCGGGCAGAGCCAGCCTAGGTCTGCAGTCAATGTCGCTGAAGACCTTTACCAAATTACCTATGAGCTCGTTGCCCGTCTGGAAGCAGCCGAGGAAAGGAACGCGTCATGACTGAAAGTAATCGCCGACCCATTGAAGTTCCGCCGCGACGCCAAGCGGAAGCACCTTCGGTGCAAAATCTTCTGAAGGCCAATAGAAGTGCTCCTGTGACGGAGAGGGCTTTGTCGGCGCCCACCCTTTCCTCTGGCACTGAACCGAGGCTGGCCTCAGCACTGAAGCAGGTCAGCTATTACATGCCTACGGATGATGTAACAAGGGCAAAGGCTGCTTACACGGCGACGAATGGACAGGAGAAAGACCATAGCTGGTCAGACTTCATTACAAGAGCAGTCCTTACGGAGGTAAAGCGTCGAGAAGACCTTTACAACGAAGGCGATCGGTTCCAAGGAAACGGCAGAAATCTGGCTCCGGGCAGGAAAATCCAATTTTGACGGCATTACTGTCAAAAACAGTAATGCCTGTATATGCCAGGCTTAGTTGGGGTCTGACCTGCAGGGGAACAGTGGTTGGCGCTAAGGATTTTGTCCCGGTGGCATGGTTCGGGGGTTGCTGTTGGGGAGGTGGCGGTAGATGGATGCGCGGGAGATGCCCAGGGCTTTGGCGATCTGGGTGGGACTTTCTCCGTTGGCTCGTCTGGCCTGGGCGGCTGCGAGGATATCGGGGCTCATGACGGTGGGCCGGCCTCCGGTGCGTCCCTGGGCGCGGGCCGCGGCGAGGCCGGCCATGGTGCGTTCACGGATCATGTCGCGTTCGAGTTCGGCGAACGCGGCCATCATGATGAAGAAGAACTTCCCCTCTCCGGTTGGGTTGTAGGTTCCTGTCAGGGTTCCAGTGAGGATGCGCAGGCCGACGCCTTGGTCATGGAGGCTATCGGCGATGGTGAGTACTTCCTTCACTGACCGGCCGAGACGGTCCAGTTTCCATACGCACAGGGTGTCTGTCGGGCGGAGACGGTCGAACGCTTCGGCGAGCCCTGGGCGGGTGGTGGCGCGGCTGGATATTTTGTCTTCGAAGATCCTGCCGCAGCCAGCTGTTGTGAGGGCATCGCGTTGGAGTTGGGCGTCTTGTCCGTTGGTGGAGACGCGGGTGTAACCGATGAGATTGAAATGCTGGGCTGCCATTCATCTAGTGTCGCATAACCGTCTCACAACATCGGTGTTTGCTTGGCATGTTGTGAGACGGTTTGTGGACGGTTTTTGGTCGGCGCGCCGCCGGCTCTTGGGACCGTCTCAGAATCGGCCGTTAATGGACAGCCTGCTATTCGTCGTTGATGGGTGTCGTCGGATCACACAGTGACCTGCACCTCGGGGTCTGATACTGGACCATCGGTATAGCGGGTGGCGCGAAGCGTGTGATTCTGGGTTCCAAGGCGGAACTCTCATTTACCCTGCAGGTGGACGGGTTGGGTGTTGTCTTGTGCTGGAGGAGCTTGTATTGGGGTTGTTTGGGTGGGGTTGGCCACTCTTTCATTTCATGATCTTGGTCTGTGGGCAGGTGAGGGATGGTTTCCCGTGGTTCACGAGGCAGCGTTGTCGTGCCGCCAGGTGCTGTGGTGGCGACCTGTTTTGGCTAGTGAAGACAGAGGGTGGGGGAGTACCGGTCCATTAACTGCCGTCGAATAACTCGGAACTACGGTGGCAGCACGACATGGCTTCGGGACTGATCCGCTACTCGTGTGGGCCCCCTGGTTCAGGGGAGTGGGCCATGACAGATCAGCGTACCGGTCCGAGACGATGGTGGCTGCTGGGTTGGTCCGGGTGGTGCTGGCTTGTTGTCCTGCTTTGTCGGTCCGTCCGGGTAGTCTCTGATTGATTGCAAGACTCATGCTTGGGAGGGTGCCAATGGTCCCCGAAGCGGCTACTGAGGGAGCCAGATGAAAATGCGTGATAGTCGGTGGACGCCCTTGGACGTCACAATACCGGTGGCGACCGAGACGAAGCCCGGGTGTGTCCTGTCGTCAGTGTCTTGGATACTGACCAGTCGAGGGCCGATGACGGTTCGCGATGCGCTCATTAACGCCCATGATGTTGAGGGCTTGGATCCATTGTTGAATGGAATTCAGACTGGTGCGCTGCTGCGGTTCCTGACGGCTGTAGCATCGTTGGTGCTTCGTGGGCAAGGCAATGCTGCCGGGGCTTTTGACGCGGCAGCGGTGGATGCTGCACTTTCCGGGTTGTATGCGCATAGTGACCTTTTCGATCGAGATCGTCCGTTCCTTCAGGTCCCGGCAGGGGCTGAGCCTCCGGAAAAGGGGGTCAGGAATCCGGTGAAGAAGCTTCTGCCCTGGATGCCTGCGGACAGGGCGGAGGATTTCTGGTCGGAGAACTTACAGGCCACGGAACTGGACATGGCCGGTGCGGCACTGGCTCTGGCCGTACATCATCACTATTCGTTCGGGGGCAACAACAGGCTCGACGGTCGGGCCTGCGTCAACGGTTCTCCCGGCATCCGCTATCCCGGTGTCGGCTATACGGCGACGGAAGTGTTGTGGCATGGCCGGAATCTTTTTGAAACCTTGCTCATGAACACTCCGAAGGTTTGGGTTGACGGGACGGGGCTCCCGGCGTGGGCCGACCCTGACTGTGTGCTCTCCCAGCAGGGGGCCGGACGGCCGGAGCATCCGCTGTGGCGTGCCACGTGGGGGTCGAATACGGCCAAGTGCCGGTGGGAAGGTGACCGCTTGACTGCGGTTTCCACGGGTGGTTCCCCCTACCGACCCCCCACGATGGGTGCGGGGAAACTGGCTGCCAAAGCGTGGTGGGATTTGCGCAACACGGAGGATGACTTTTATCTCTATGTCGACGTCGAGACGAAGGTCGGGGGGATTGTTACCGGCAGTGCACGCAAGGCCCAGCGGCTGGATCTTGGACACAACGAGACGGATTTGGCTGTGGAATGGAACGCTAAGAATCTCTCCACAGCCATGCGCCGACGCTCCAGGGGAACGGTAAAACCGCCGGCTCGATCGGCCCGGGTCATGTTTCTGCGGCATCTGGTCGAGGGGAGTGCCTCATCCCCTGTTGTTCGGCGCACTGAAGTGCTTATTTCTTCGCCGAAGAAGTGGATGGTCGACGTTGACCGTGCCGACGCCGTCTCGGACGCCTCTTTGCTCATGCAGGCTGTTTGTGCGGAATTGTGTAAACCGTTCACCCCCAACGGGCGTCTGAGCGCCTTGCAGGACCGCCGTGTAGATGTTGAGAGTTCCTTCTGGCAGTTGGTGTCCAAGCCGTTTGAAGACTTCATCATCAACGGCACGGGCGATTTCATTGATCCATCCGTCTGGGCTGTGGTGCGCGCGTCCTCGCTGGCAGCCTTTGACCAGGTGACAGAATCGGCGCCCATGGCCAAACTGGCACCGTTCATCATGGCGGCTCGCAGCGGTGTCTCACAGAACACCTCGAAAGTTTTGAAGGCGGCCCTCTCTGGTGCCTCCAGGGCGTACCAGAGCATCGGCGGTGGGTAGGTTTTCCGCGTTCGCGGGCCATCAGTTTCGCTGCATCTACATCTAAGGAGGCTCCGGTATGGCCGAAGCTGAAGACAATTTGAAAGAACTTATCGGTGAGGTCCTGGCACGACGGGCCAACGACACCAGGTTTCGGTCTGCTGTGGCCCGCGGATTGGAGCCGACCACCGAGCAGTACGCGTATCCATGGGTCCTTCGCTGGGTGGATAGGGAAAGGGACAAAACCGCGTTCCTGCGGGCTGCGGGGCTTGCCGCCACCTATCCCGACATTCCGCAGGCAAGCCTTTCCTTGGGCTCTTCGCTGCGTAGCGTCAGCTTGAAACGGTCCGGGAAGAACTCTCTTGACCCGGCCAAACCGGATGTGATCGCCTCCCGGCTGGCTACTTTGCAAGAGCAGGATCTCGAAGAGGCTGTCACAACAATCCGCCGGTTCCTGAGCCTGGCACGAAGCACCTCCGGTACACCCGTGGGGTTCGACTTCTACCGTATTGGCCGGCTCTTGACCCATTGGGGGAACGGCTTCACCGAAGTCTCCCAGTCTCTCCGACGCAGGACCATCGGGGAATATTACGGGGCTTGGACCTTCGATACAGCAAGCATCCCCAGCAGCGGCATCACCGACACCAAGATCCAGGAGCAGTAAATTGAAAAACCTCACCCTCCACATCATCAATACCGTCCCGTGGAGCAATCTCAACCGCGACGATACCGGCACACCCAAGCGTGCAGTCATTGGAGGGGTGCTTCGCGGCATGCTCTCCAGCCAGGCCATCAAGCGAGCAGCCCGCACTGACTATGAGATCCGGTCACTGGACCGGAGCGTCCGTTCAACCCGTCTCGCCGGTATCGTCGCTGAACGAGCCCGAGAAATCAACCCCGGGCGTGAGGCAAAGACCACCGAGGCCGAGGCGAAGAAACTGATCTCTGCCCTGGTCAAGAATGCAGGCGGGGACGATGTTGCCGGCAAGGAGAGCGGGACATCATCATGGTTGAGTATGGAGGAGATTGAGACCGCCGCAGCCGCCGTGGCCTCCGGCATCACAACCGTGAGCAAGGGAGAAAGCAAGGGGGAAAAGGAAGTACCCATTGTCTTCGTGGAGAACGGGGTGACAGGCTCCTTGTCCATTGCTGCTTTCGGGCGCATGTTCGCGGCCGCACCCCATGCCAACACCGTCGCCGCTATAGCGGTCAGCCCCGCAATATCGGTCCATAAGGCCGTCATTGAGACAGACTACTTTTCCACGGTTGACGATGACCCCAAGGCCGTCCATGCCGGGGCTTCCTTCCTCGGTGTCGCCTCGTACACCTCCGGAGTCTTCTACCGCTCGGTGACGATAGACCGCGACCAGCTCAAGCGCAACTGGACCGGCATCAGCGCTGACAACGCCCGAGAACAACTGGCCCTGATGATTGAATCGCTCATCTACAAACTTCCCTCTGGGAAGAAGAATGCGACTGCGCCCTATGTGGCACCGCTGGCAGTCCTTGCCGAGGAACAATCCCACCGCCTCGCCTACGACTTCGAAACCCCCGTCTTACCGGGACCGGACGGCGGTTACGGCGACCAGGCCGTGAAGCGTCTGGCAGAGCAGCGGGCCGCGGCGCTGGCCTTCGATGGAGGCAACTTCGGGATGTCCCTGGTGGCGGGAACTGCTTCCGGTCTGGGATCCCTTCACGCCGCGAGCACCAGCGTGGAGGGCCTCGGTTCCCAGATTGTCGATTGGATCCTGGCGTGAGCAGCCTGTATCTGCGCTTCGCGGCGCCATACCAGTCGTGGGCCGGCCCCCGGGTAACGGGAAACCATGTGAATACGGCACTGATCCCCAGCCGCAGTGGCGTCACCGGTCTCGCCGCGGCCGCGTTGGGGGCGCGGAAGGGTGAATGGCCGCGGTGGCTGGAAGAGCTCTCCATCGACGTGCGGGCCGACAACCCCGGTGTCCTCGGCAAGGATTTCCAGACCATTAATCCGCGTCCCGAGGTTCAGACGTTCATCGAACGGATCTGGACTGCCTCCGGACAGAAAGGCAAAGCCCCGGCATCTTTCACCCCTGACGCACAAAAAGGCACGGCCATCGTCAAACGCACCTACCTGGCCGGGGCTGAGTTCATCGTCCGTCTCGGGCATCCGGAAAGAACCCATGAACTGGTCCAGGCCTTCGCGACCCCCGGATTCAGCCCCTACCTGGGACGGAAGTCCTTCGCCCCGTCGTTCCCCTTTCTTCTGGGTGCAGGCGAAGAAACCCTGTTGGAGAGGGCCCCGTCCGGACACTCAGGGGCCCTGGGTGTCCATGTGCTCGATGGCCGGGACAATACCTACCCGGACCGGACCGTCACCGTCCCGCAGCGGCCGCTAACGGAGCGCACGGATTGGTGGGCTTCCCACGCAACGATCCCTCTGCGCGGATAACAATCACCGCCCCTTCACCGTGGCGGCGCTGCCTGGCGGGGATCGAATGCCTGCAGACAGTGCAGGAAAACCCCGCCAGAGTTTATGACGCAGCATATAACGCACTCCCGAAAATGAGGCCCCGAATGACCCGCCCCCCCACTTTTCTGTCCCTGATCGCGCTGCACACCCTGTTCAGCGGACGCAACGGGATGCCTGGTCCGAAAAGCATTAATGACCCTCTGGCACTGCACGGCAGCGTCATGCGTCTTTTCGGGCCCCTTGGCGGCCCGAGCCCACGCGCCGCCGCCGGCATCCTTTTCCGGCTCGAGCCGGCAGTTCCGGGCAGGGCCCCTGCCTTGCTCATCCGTTCCGCCCTTGTGCCGCAGACCACCTTGCCCGGTCTGCTCACCCGTGAGGAGCCCGCGGCACCGGCCGCCGGGACTCCGGTTGCTTTCCGGCTCAGTGCCAATGCGGTCCGTCGCCACGGCACCAGCGTCATCGTCGATGGTCGCAAGAGAACCCGCTCAACCATGTCAGGCAGTGTCCCGCGTGACGATGACCCTACCAACACCGGTCCGGCCATGACCGAATGGGTGGCGGATAAAGTCACCGATGCCATTGGAGCGGTGGAACTGCTCAACCATGACCGCCACGTCATCGGGAACAAAGCCGGGCGCACCGTGCAGACAGATTTGGTGGACGGCTTCGGCGTCATTGAGGACCCGGAGAAACTCGCTGTTCTGCTGGCCGCCGGCATCGGCCGGGCCAAGAACTACGGGTGCGGTCTGCTGACCGTCAAGCCGGTCTACTAACCATGGCTTTGTGGAGCAAGCGGCACGGACTCGGGGAAGCATACCCGCTCATCAGCCACCTTCTGGACACCGCAGCTTCGGCAACAGTGTTGTGGGACCACTGGCTCAGGGCGGGGTTGCGGGCACATATCGAAGATTCCCTCGGTCCCGGCGCCCGCGCGCAGGTCGCCGCCGCCGCCGGACTTCATGACATTGGAAAAGCGAACCCGGTGTTCGCCGGGCAACTGCTCGCCAGAACGCAGGAGCCATGGCACGGTGTAACCCGCAAGGCGCTGGTGGCCGAGGGGTACAGCCTCGATGTTCCGGCAGAACGCCTGGGACAGTTACGCCGACACGAGAAGGTTTCCGCACTGTCCCTGGCCTTAGGGGACCTGGACTTCGGGGACTGTGCCAGCGCTGAATGGCTGGCAGTATCGGCGTTGGGCCACCATGGCAGGTTTGAGTGTCCGACAAGTTCCGAGGCCCGTGCGTTCACCAAGTCAGCTGGCGGTGCGTGGAAACTGTCCCGTGACAAGCTCCGCAGCGACGTTCTTGCCGCGTGCGGATTGGACCCTGAGGGAGTGTTCCCGCAGGCCCCGCCGGATGTGGCCATCCTCATCGCCGGCCTCGTGGTTCTTGCGGACCGGACCGCCTCCGAGCTTCAGGCCGTTCAACAGGCACAAAAAGACATGGACCAAGGCCTGCTGGACATCAACGACCCTGAAAAGTGGATGGCAGTGCGCAGAGAGTTCTTCGCCACCCGCCTGCCTGACACTCTTGGCCTTTACAAGGACTTCAAGAACGCCCGCACCTCCATTGCCGGGAACTATGAGCTGCGCCCCCTCCAGGAAGCGGCACTATTCTCCGGGGGCGGGCTGTGGATCGCGATGGCGCCGACAGGCAACGGCAAAACCGAGGCGGCCTTGCTCCGACATGCACAGGAAAATGAACGCCTCATCTTTGCCCTGCCCACCCAGGCCACGACCAACGCCATGATGAAGCGCATCCAGAAGGCTTACCAAGGCACGGGAAACGTCGCCGAACTCGCACATCGCCTGGCCACCGTCGAGGACTTCTACGCAGAAACATCCGAACATGACACGGCCGGGTGCGGGGGCTCCTGCACGGAGCATGAGGACCACAAAGGCAGCCCCTGCGAGGGTGGCCTGATCCCTTCTGAATTCCTCCGTAACGGCACGGCACGACTGCTCGCACCGGTGTCGGTGGCAACCATCGACCAGGTCCTGGCCGGTTCCCTGCGCACCAAGTGGGCACATCTTCGGCTACTGACCCTCGCCAATGCCCACATCGTCATCGACGAAGCGCACCTGATGGACCAGTATCAGAGCGCACTGGCGGAACAACTCATGAAATGGTGGGGAGCTACCGGGACCCGGGTCACCCTCCTCTCCGCGACACTTCCCCAATGGCAACGCGACAGGTTCGCCCAGGCTTACAGCGCCGACTGGCAACCCGAACCGATCAGCTTCCCCTCCCACGAACACGTCCCCGGCAGGCCGGAGACCATGGGCCAGCCCAGTTACAGCATCTCCGTGAAAACTATCGAGGCCAAGAACCCCGTCCACGCGCACCTCACCTGGGCTGCAGCAATGAAGGCCGCTGCCCCGAATGCCCGGCTCGGTCTCGTGGTGAACACCGTCCGGCGGGCCCAAGAAACCGCACGGGGCCTGCAGGGACTGGGACTGCACCCAATTGTTCTGCATTCCCGCATGACCGCCGGGCACCGCCGGGACGCAGCCGACCGGCTGCTCACCGAAATCGGCAGGGGCGGCACCGGTGCGGGAACGGTCGTGGTGGGAACCCAGGCCATCGAGGCATCCCTGGACATCGACCTTGACGCCATGTCCACCGACCTGGCGCCGGCTCCCTCGATCATCCAACGTGCCGGACGTGTCTGGCGCCATGAGGACCCGCACCGGCCGGCCCGGTTGCCAGGAATCTGCGAACTGCCCCTGCAAATTGTCCGCGGTACAGGAAAATACGGTGCCCTACCGTATTTCGTCTCCGAATTGGACCGGGTTGAAAAGTACCTCACCAGTCGGGAAAGGCTGCACATGCCCGAGGACAGCCAAGCATTTGTTGAAGCGTCGGCCCTGCGCCTTGATGAAGTGGACTGGACCGAACAGGAAGAAATTTCTGAGTATGCCCGCCGCTTCGCCAAAGCCGACGGGGTGGTCATCAACGCCTCCGAAATCATCAATCCCGACACCGACCTGGAATTCTTCATGCGCCTGACCGGCCATGATGTGGATGAACAGACAGCGACGAGGCTCATCGAACCCCCCAGCGTCACGGTCCTCATCATTGACCCGGCCGCGGGACACGGTGCACCCGGAGCCTGGACAGGAAGCATCCGGGACCTTGAAACAATCACTCCCCGGGACCGGGACCAACTCCGGAAAGCCATGGAAGCCAGCGTTCCCTTGAACGGAGCGCTTGCACGCCGGGTTCTGGAACTGGGCATCTTCTGGGCACCGCAGACACGGAGCCTGCAAAATATGATTCCCGTCGTGCTCGGACAGGCAGGCATCGGTTACGACGCCCTGCTCGGCGTCGTCGATATGGATGCCCGCTGATGACATATTCCCAACAAGCACTGGCCTTCGCAACGCTTCCGGCAGGACATCAGGTCCGCCTTGAAGACCGGGTCTCCTTTGCCTACATAGACATGGCTGTCATCTATCAAGGACGCACCGGTGTCTGGGCCATGCAAAACGACGAAGGCGAAAAATCAAAGAAGCGCATCCAGCTCCCCGCCGGTGGACTCGCCGTTTTGGCACTTGGTCCGGGCACGTCCATCAGCCACCCAGCCATGACGTCCCTGACACGCTCAGGAACAACAGTGGTCTTCACCGGCACCGGAGGATCCAACGCCTACGCAGCGGCAACACCGCTGACTTCCTCGGCACGGTGGGCCATCGCACAAGCCCACCTCGTTTCCGATACGGAAGCAGTCAAGACGGCAGCAGTGAAACTCTACAAGCGGCAACTGGGGATAGAAATGCTTCCCGGCGGCACCGTAAATTCCATGCGCGGTATCGAAGGCCGAACTATCCGCGACCTATACCAAAAGCTCGCCCGCCAACACAAAATCATGGGTTTCAAACGTGACGTTCTCTCCGGGGATCCGGTCAATACTGGACTCAATTTGGGCAATTCAATCCTCTACGGGTGCGCGGCAGCAGCATGCACAGCCATAGGCGCCAACCCTGCCCTTGGCATTATCCATCGCGGAAACCAGCGGTCCATGCTCTTTGACCTTGCCGACCTCTACAAGCCCTCCGTTACGATACCGCTGGCATTTTCCTCAGCCGCCGAGGACGATCCAATGGCCGCTGTACGAATAGGCGTGCGACAAGCCATCCACCGAAAGAAGATCCTCCCCGAAATGGTTGACGCGCTGATGACCGTACTTTCACCCCACCTCCCGGATCGCGATGATGATCGGCTCGTAGGCGAAACGACTGAATCATCTGGACACACCAACTACGGAGACGGCCAATGATCGCAGTAATCATAGCCAGGGCAGTCCCAGACCACCTCCGGGGATACCTGGGCAGGTTCCTTTCGGAAGTTGTACCCGGAGTCTTCGTCGGACGGACCAGCCCAACAGTTGCAGAACGCATGTGGGAACGGACAAGCAAAGACCTGAAAACAGGATCCATGGCCATGGTGATAACTGACCAAAACATGGAACAAGGATATTCGTTCCGCACCGCAGGAACGGACCCGCCGGAAGTCATTAACTTAGACGGACTGCAGCTCATCGCCACCCGATATACTCAGCATATGGACGACCCGGCCGCTCAACCGAGCGAAACCCCTGACACGAATCCATGAATCCGCAGGTCAGTTAGGGTCTTCCCCGCGTGCGCGGGGGTATTTCCACAAGGGTATAACCGGATTCACAAGGGCATTGGTCTTCCCCGCGTGCGCGGGGGTATTTCCTTACAGCGACCCAACACCTAAGCAAGCCTTCCGTCTTCCCCGCGTGCGCGGGGGTATTTCCGGGCAAGGCGCGTGGGCAGGATGTCCCTATCCGTCTTCCCCGCGTGCGCGGGGGTATTTCCGAGCCGACCGGGCGCGCACTGGCTGACTACTTGTCTTCCCCGCGTGCGCGGGGGTATTTCCGCATGGGAAGCGTTGGAGGACTGGGAGCGTGAGTCTTCCCCGCGTGCGCGGGGGTATTTCCCATTCCCCACAGCCATGGTTTCGACGCTCCTTGTCTTCCCCGCGTGCGCGGGGGTATTTCCGGGCTAGGAGACGCCGCAGCAGGCGTATACCGGTCTTCCCCGCGTGCGCGGGGGTATTTCCCACATACTCCCAACCATCGGCGGCGTCCCAGTGTCTTCCCCGCGTGCGCGGGGGTATTTCCTACTGCAACCAACCAATCGCTGCCACAGTCAAGTCTTCCCCGCGTGCGCGGGGGTATTTCATGGACGGCACGTAGGGTTGCCCGGTGCGGTCGGTCTTCCCCGCGTGCGCGGGGGTATTTCCCGAATCGCGGATCTTATCCACCAGGGCAAGAGGTCTTCCCCGCGTGCGCGGGGGTATTTCCGTCTCAGCATCGACGCGGATAGACGCGGCAGAGTCTTCCCCGCGTGCGCGGGGGTATTTCCGGTTGGTGTGTACGGATAGTGTGCCGGTGCCGGTCTTCCCCGCGTGCGCGGGGGTATTTCCGCAACGGAGAGCAGGAGGACCGCAACAAAAGTGTCTTCCCCGCGTGCGCGGGGGTATTTCCAAAATCAATCTTCGGCGTGTCATCGGCCATGGGTCTTCCCCGCGTGCGCGGGGGTATTTCCATGGGCGAGGACGATCACGGCTGGTGGGTCAAGTCTTCCCCGCGTGCGCGGGGGTATTTCCTATGACTGCCCAAACACCGGGGTATTGCGTGAGTCTTCCCCGCATGCGCGGGGGTATTTCCTATTCGTGAAAGTCTGGAAGCCCATCAAGAAAGTCTTCCCCGCGTGCGCGGGGGTATTTCCAACACCAACGGCACATATGGCCGTGTCAACCCGTCTTCCCCGCGTGCGCGGGGGTATTTCCGGTCCGTACAGGGCGGCTGCCAGAGGGGTGGTGTCTTCCCCGCGTGCGCGGGGGTATTTCCCACTACACCGGTGACGACATTGCTGTGACCGAGTCTTCCCCGCGTGCGCGGGGGTATTTCCGGGTTGGAACTGGTTGGTTTCACGCGGGTAGGGTCTTCCCCGCGTGCGCGGGGGTATTTCCTGTCAATGGCGCGGCCTACGCGCTGCCGACGTGTCTTCCCCGCGTGCGCGGGGGTATTTCCGACGACTGTGGCACAAATGAAAGCCATGGTTGGTTTTCCCCGCGTGCGCGGGTATTTCCGGCTTGGTATCCGTTCTGTTTGAATGCGGCCCGTCTTCCCCGCGTGCGCGGGGGTATTTCCATGACCAAAGAGGCCAACGGTATGGGAAAGATGTCTTCCCCGCGTGCGCGGGGTATTTCCGGCAACGCACGACCCGGCACCTGGACAACAAGGTCTTCCCCGCCTGCGCGGGGGTATTTCCGTGTTCACTGATGGTGAGACTGGCACCCCGGTGTCTTC
>NZ_JAUNVV010000017.1:0-3741 GCF_030540645.1 Arthrobacter sp. | reverse complement strand
TGCGCGGGGGTATTTCCGTGTTCACTGATGGTGAGACTGGCACCCCGGTGTCTTCCCCGCGTGCGCGGGGGTATTTCCGACCCGCACAAGGGCGCCAAAGAAGCAGACAGGTCTTCCCCGCGTGCGCGGGGGTATTTCCTGTGAGCTGATCGCCCCAGCCCCCACGAAGAAGTCTTCC
Organism: Arthrobacter sp.; assembly: GCF_030540645.1. GTDB lineage: Bacteria > Actinomycetota > Actinomycetes > Actinomycetales > Micrococcaceae > Specibacter. Next base: position 3,563 of record NZ_JAUNVV010000017.1, on the reverse strand, counting down.
CCGCGTGCGCGGGGGTATTTCCGTGTTCACTGATGGTGAGACTGGCACCCCGGTGTCTTCCCCGCGTGCGCGGGGGTATTTCCGACCCGCACAAGGGCGCCAAAGAAGCAGACAGGTCTTCCCCGCGTGCGCGGGGGTATTTCCTGTGAGCTGATCGCCCCAGCCCCCACGAAGAAGTCTTCCCCGCGTGCGCGGGGGTATTTCCGATATCCGTATTCCCACCACTTGTGGCGGTATGTCTTCCCCGCGTGCGCGGGGGTATTTCCGGCTACGGAAAGTTCGGGCTGGGCCGGAAAGTGTCTTCCCCGCGTGCGCGGGGGTATTTCCTGTGAGCTGATCGCCCCAGCCCCCACGAAGAAGTCTTCCCCGCGTGCGCGGGGGTATTTCCGATATCCGTATTCCCACCACTTGTGGCGGTATGTCTTCCCCGCGTGCGCGGGGGTATTTCCGGCTACGGAAAGTTCGGGCTGGGCCGGAAAGTGTCTTCCCCGCGTGCGCGGGGAAGACCGACCGGGTGACGGCTACGGCGGTACTTGTAGGAACCCAAGTTGGCTGGTACCGAAGAACCACGTCGGCCCCGATGCGGTGAGTGAAAGCTCGTTGCACCGGGGCCGTTGTTGCCTGTCCATTTGGGTGTACCCAGACGAACACGTTGTGATTGCTGCAGAGTCGCGTCAATCAAAGTCCCTATCGGTTGTCGTTGGACATAACTGGTGAAGGGTCTTAGTGATGACTGGACACAAAAGACAGGTGGTTGGCTATGTGCGGGTTAGTGCTGCCGACCAGAACGAGGCGCGGCAACTCGAAGCACTCGGTACGCTTGACAGGCTGTTCTGTGAGAAGGTCAGCGGCAAGAACACAGACGGCAGACCCCAACTCCAAGAGATGCTCACCTACGTCCGGGACGGGGACAAGGTTCGGGTGAAGTCACCGGACCGTCTGGCACGGTCCACGACCGACCTGCTTGCGCTCGTTGAACAACTCAAAGCCAAAGGCGTCGCTTTAGAGTTCATCGACAACCCGGCCCTGAATACCGACACACCTCAGGGCGAGTTCACGCTCACAGTCCTCGCTGCGATTGCGCAGTTGGAACGCAAGACCATCCATGAGCGACAGGCCGAAGGTATTGCCATCGCCAAGAGGAACGGCGTCTACGAGCGGGTTCTGAAGCTTACGCCAGAGCAGATCCAGCTGGCACGGGAACGGATTGCCCAGGGCGTACCCAAAGCCAAGGTGGCCCGGGATCTGGGCGTCTCACGGCAAACACTGTACGCAGCCCTGAACGGCAGCGGAAAGTATGCCGCGGTGAGCTCATGAGCGACGGTAAGGGCGGGGCGCTCGGCCCCAGGGAGGGGAGTTCAGGAATCTGATCCTTTTTCTGATCAATACAATGAACATTTCTGAGCTTGGGGGTGGGTTCGGCCTCGCTGTGCACCTGGTGGCCTGAAACCAAGGCAAGTGGCATCCAAAATGAGAATCTGCACTGTTCGGGGCAACCGGACCGTGGCTGGCGTGGATGTCATGGAAGCGCATCATCATGAAATAGTGACATGAATCACGCTTATTGTATCGGTTTATGGTAAACATAATTTTTAAGTGAATGCTTCGCTGGGGGGCATACGCACTCTCTTTGGGGGTAGGTGGTGGTGGGATCGCATCCTGCCATCACCTAGCAATTCACGTCCAGCTCGGGGCTGCCGGATCTACTGCGCACCAAGGGTGGCACAGCGCGGGACATGATTTCAGAAGCCATCATTGTTGCGGCGCCTGACTTGAGCGGCACCGGATGTTGGTCCCCCTATTGAGTGCCGCTTGGTGGCCTCAACCGGGGCCGCCATCGCTCCCAGCACGCAAAGGGAACTAACCATGGTCGTGATCGCACGAACCGTCAGCTGGTTACTGCTCAGTGATGTCAAAACCGTACTCATCCGGCTCCAAGACGCTGCCGCTGGGGCTGGCTTTTCAGTGGCCTGCGCGGACGCCCACACCATGTGCATTGATGTCCCGCGGGCGTTGATCAGGAACCGCAGGGCAACGATGATCAACGGTGTCATCTCCCAGACAGGCCTAGGCGTTGAAATCCGTTGGACTCTGGACGCTGTGGGCAACAAGCACGCCGCGTATTTGGCCGCCATCGCTCAGGAACTACCCGAGAGGATGCTCTTCGATCACGGTATAGCCCAAGCCGCCTCAAAGCTGAGCAAGGCTTTCGGTAGCAAGGACCTCCGCCGCTTGGCGAATCTACTGGACTGCGACGAACGCGTGCACGCCATGGGTATTGGCGTGCTCGGGAACACCTTGGGCATAGCAGCGATCACCCACCGCCGTGTGCTGTTTTTAAAAAAGATCACGACCGACTCCGGCTCACTGACCGATCTCGCGCTGGGTTCCATCGCAGCGATGCACACTGGCAGAAAGCTCGGCAGGGAGACGTTGACGATCTGCCACGCTGGGACCTGCACAGTCATCACAGACCTGGGCCACGACCAAGCCGATGACATCGCCCGAGCCTTCCACCAACTGAACACGCAGCCATCACCGGCCGCACCTCTAGACCCGACACTCCTGAACGTATCGTAAACCCCCACGTTTTCTTCCAGTGGGCTTAACTCAACGGATTCAATCAGCACTCACGCAGCATGTTCAGAGGCCTCAGCGGCGATTGGTGCGGCCCTTGGGCCCGGCCGCCCCTGCCCAAGGGCCGCACTGGCAGGCGCCCATCCGTCAGTGACACCGATACCTTGGCAACCGTCCGGGCTTGAGGCGTCCACGGGAAACACCGCTCAAATCGTCACGACGCAGGGAGCGGCACATGACGGGCGCTTTCAAGGAATGGCCCAGGATCGGGCATGCTCGTGCGGGTGGTATGGAATGCTGCCCCCGATGTAGCAGCGGTCCTGGCCTTCCCTGGGATGGGGAGGAACAGTGTGTGCTGGTGTGGGGCGGCGTCCTTGGCTGGACGGGATCCCCCCTTGCCTCCGGGAGCTATTTGGAATAGTGATCCCGGGTCTGCGCAGGGGAGGGTTCACCGGCCCTGGGGTCGCTGCGGGGTGGTGTTATGGTGCCGGGTGGGTGGCTATTCCAATGAGCGTGGCGGTGATGTCGTTCAGGCTGGAGCGCATCCATGTCACTGATTCTTCGGTCTCGGCCCGCCCTGTGGGTGAGTCGGTGATTTCGGCGCTGTTGAGCCGAGTGTAGCGGTCCATGTATTCCTCGGCGACCGTGAGCAGCTCAAGGGTCGCGTCGAGTACCTGCTGCGCGGATGCGCCGTGGTGCGGCAGGGGGAGGGCGAGGTGTTGCCGGTCCGCCAGCCCAAGGTCGTGAAGCGGTGTGACCATTCGCGTGGATCGGTTCCGATTGTAGTGAACTGCGAGACTCATGTCCGCTCCCCTTTGATGCGTTGTAGACCATTCACTGCCTTGGTGTCATGTCCGGGAACCGGTCCCGGTGCCACCGGAAAGTACACCATATTTACATGCTGGCATGTAACATAAATAACTTAAAAAATAACAGGTTGAGACCTTGTCTTAGTTTAGCCTGTCTCGAGTAGTGGCGCCAGTGCC
>NZ_JAUNVV010000115.1:5043-7473 GCF_030540645.1 Arthrobacter sp. | reverse complement strand
TGCCCAGGAATGTAGCGTTTGAAGCCGTCGTGATGCGGCCGGTGAGAGTCAGCTCGGCAGTCACTAGATCAGGAACTGCCATCAGTCCTCGGGAAGGGTGCAGATGTGCCCGTCGGCGTCCATGGGGTAACCGCAGAGAGGGCACGTCGGACGCCCAGCGCCCACGATCTCGCGGGTGCGCATGGCGAATGCGCGGGCGGTGCCGACCGGTATTCGCACCAGCAGCATTTCTGTCTCGTTGGCGCCGTCTTCTTCAAGCGATGCGTCGTTGTCATCAGCATCAACAGTGGTGATGGGGTGGGCCTCAATGACGACTTGGGCCGTGGTTGGGTCCCACCCCAAGCTCATGGCCCCGGTGCGAAATTGCTCCTGGACGGCCTCGAGCTGTTCATTGTCGACAAGTTCAATGGGAGTACTCGTGGGAACGCTGAAGGGGTTGCCTTCAACGGTGCTGAGCTGGTCGAGAATTTCGTCGATCTTTTCCGCGAGCAGAGCCGCCTGCTGTTTCTCGAGGGCAACACTCACGACCTGCGTCCCTGCGCGCACCTGCAGGTAGAAGGTTCGCGCCCCCGGAAGGCCAATGGTGCCAACGACGGCCCGATCAGGCCAGTCAAACTCGTGGATACGTGAAGGCATATCTGTATTCTAGGCACATTTGGTTCATGGCGCTTTTTGTCCTGCACCGCCGCCCACCGGCGCGTCACCAGCGGAGATGCCGTTCGAAAGCCACGACAGATCGCCTGCGGTGGTGTTGGTCGCGTAGACGGTCGGCCGACTAGCGCCGTAGTGCACGATCGACACCGAGGCAGGGCCAATGTTGATGCGCTGGAACAAGTCAAGGTGCATGCCGAGCGCGTCGGCGAGGATTGACTTGATGATGTCACCATGGCTCACAGCCACCCACACAGCCCCTGGCCCGTACTCGGCGTGGAAGGCTGCATCGTGGCGTCGAATTGCTGCCACGGACCGAGCCTGCATCCCGGCCATTGATTCACCACCGGGAAATACGACGGCGGACGGTTGGGACTGCACCATCGGCCACAAATCCTCGCTCGCGAGATCACGCAGTGCGCGGCCCTGCCACTGGCCGTAATCGCACTCGATGAGATCCGGATCGACCGTAGTGTTCGGAGTGCCAGCCTGGCGATCGAGGATGAGCTGGGTGGTTTGCCGACAACGCTCAAGAGGGCTCGATACCAGTCCGACTAAGGGCACAGGAGCGAGACGGGCTCCGGTCAGGGCTGCCTGGTTGCGCCCGACCTCGTCTAGATCGACGCCCTCGGCCCGGCCGGCCAGCAGTCCAGTGGCATTGGCTGTGGTGCGGCCGTGCCGCACGAGAATAACTGTCGCCATCCACCCAGCCTAGTCACTTCCCTCGGTGGGGGTGTGGACGGCCCCGGTTGGCGCGGTGACCAGGCAGACAGAGTACTGGCGGAACCCTTCATGCACGCCGACGGGTTCAAAGACGCCCAGACAGCTACGGAAAGCATCGACCAGCTCATGTGATGCACGGGGCGTCCAAAGGATGGTCCCGTGCTGGAAATTGGTGGAGTTCCGCTTCAATGCCTAAATCAACGAGACTTTCAGGCCCGCTTCTGGCTGTCTTCCGCCCGTAGGAACAGGGCCATGTTGCACCCAGGCAAAAGAACCATTAGCCGGAGACAACACTCAGCCGTCCCCTATTCCTCGGGTACCGTGCCCACCTGCTTGGCCGGTACCCCAACAACCACAGCGCCTGCGGGCACGTCCTTGGTGACAACGGCACCTGCTCCCACGACGGCGCCATCGCCGATGCTGAGTCCCGGCAATACCGTTACGTTGGCCCCGAACCACACGCCCCTGCCGATGACGACGCGGGCCGGGTGCATATCGGAGCGCCTGCTCGGCAATATGTCGTGGTTCAACGTCGTGATGACGGCGTTGTGGCCGATGAGGGATCCAGCACCGATTTCGATGCCGCCCTGGTCCTGGAAACGGCAGCCGCTGTTGATGAAAACGTTCTCACCGAAGCGGATGTTCTTCCCAAAGTCGGCGCTGAACGGTGGGAACAGCTGCAGGGACTCGGGAACGTCGCAGCCGGTCAGCTCGCTCATCAGAGCCCGCACACCCTCGGAGGAGTGGTAGCTGCCGTTGAGCTCGGCCGTGATGCGCAGGGACTCCTGGCTTGCAGCGTGCATCGCCTCGTGGTGCGGTGACCCGCCGGAAATTGTCTCCCCAGAGTTAAGCGCAGCCAAGAGTTTGTGGAGTCCTTGAATTTCAGCCATGTGCCCACGATAGCGTGTCGTTGACAGCTCCCGGGATGCGTGTCGGAGCCAGACTGGGCGCAACTGAATGGAGCCCCAAGGATGTCGACGTGATCGCCATCGGAGCAGGTCTCGCAGGTCTGCAGAATTTTGGTGTGGGAGTGGTGGTCCGCTCGGGTCAGAGCAC
>NZ_JAUNVV010000115.1:0-4943 GCF_030540645.1 Arthrobacter sp. | reverse complement strand
GCGCACCGGGGATGAGCCTCGACCTATCGCCAGTTGAAGGATTAGCCTGAGTACATGGATCAACGCCATGTAAGGAGCAAGCATGAGCAAGCATGAGGGCATTCCCGTCCCGCCCGTGGCGATGGTCGCAGCTGGGGTGGTGCAAAGATTCATGCCCAAGGGCAAGAAATGTCGGCGGCTCCGCCGGGTGGCTTCTGTGGCCCTGATAGCCGCCTCCGGCGCGCTTTTGGTCTCCACCTTCGCTTCCTTTGCCCGGCATGGAACCACCGTGGATCCCACAGTCCCAGCCAGCGCCTCGATCCTTGTCACTGGTGGCACCAACGCGATCACACGCAACCCCATGTATGCGGCGATGGCGGGGGTGCTGCTGGCCCACGCAGTGGACAGGGGCTCTTGGCGGGCGTTGCTGCCCGTGGCCGGTTTCGTAGTGGTGGTGGACCGCCTCCAGATTGTCCGCGAAGAGCAGGCCCTGCGCAGCCTCTTCGGGGAGGCATACCTCCAATACTGCGCCCGCACGCCCCGGTGGATTGGACGGCGTACCTTGGATTTCTTCAAGGGGTACTGAATACCAAGCGGGCGCAACCCAGCGACCGTTACCTGGCAAGCTCGTCTTGCCGCAAGGCACGCAGCGCGTAGAACTCGCTGCCGTCAGGATCGCCGTCGTCGATCATCTGCTTGTCAAGCGCCACAGCCCTGTCCAGAGTGCTGCGGTACTCTTGCAAGCAGGATTGATTCCAGGGACGGGCCAACGGCACTTTCATCCCGAAGCCCATATTGACGTAAAAACCTGGAGGTGGAATGCGGCCCGGACGCATATCCAAAGTACTGGCGGCAGCCGCAGTCCTGGCACTGAGCTTGGCGGCGTGCACGGGCAGTACCCCCGATCCCATCGCACCAACACAAACTGCGACGGCGGCCGACGGCGGCAATGTCACTGTCCTGGAAAGCGCCCCGTTCAGTTCATTCAATGCCACGAGTGTCACCGGCAGCACCTTGACCAACACCCGGATCGGGGCAGCCACCCACTCGGGTTTTTATTCCGTAGACGATGAACTAAAGATCACCAGTAATGAAAAGTTCGGCAAGATTGAAAAGGTCAAGGACAACCCCCTGACCATCAAATACACCATTGCCAGTGGCGTCCAATGGTCTGACGGGGCCCCAGTGACCGCCGACGACCTCTTCTTGCAGTGGGCGGCAGCTTCGGGCTACTTTGATGACGCCACACTGGACGCGTCCTTTGCTGTCACTAAGGGCACGGCATATTTTCATGCAGCGGGGGACAACAAGGGCCTGAAGCAAACCGGCCTTCCCGTCATCGGCGACAACAGAATGTCATTGACCTTGACGTACTCCACCGCGTTTTCTGATTGGCAGACAGCGCTCGGATCCACAGTGGACGTGCCGGCGCACATCGTTGCCCTTCGTTCAGGCTTCCAAGATGCCGCCGCGCTGACAGAAATGCTGCAAGGCGTGCCCCATGGCGACCCCGCCTTCCCCATCCCGGCCAATCCCACCCTGCGCAAGGTGGCTGATTTTTGGAATACGGGCTTCGACGTCAGGGGCATGCCCGACCCCTCACTCGCATTGTCCAATGGTCCGTTCCTGGTCAAGAACATCACAGCAGGGCAGGATCTGGTCCTCACTAAGAATCCTGACTACAACTGGGGTCAGGTGCCCAAACTCGACTCGCTCACCGTGCTTTACGAGGCGGATTCGGACAAGCAAGTGGCTGCATTGAAAGCCGGGACCGCCGATGTCATCAGTCCGGAACTTACAGCAGAGCGATTTGACGCGCTGGTGGAGATGAAGTCAGAGGGTGTGCAGATCCAGCAGGGACAAGGCTTGGGCTTTGACCAAGTGGTGCTGAATTTCAAGGGCGTTCTTTCACCGCCGGATCTTCGCACCGCGTTCCTGTCCACCATTCCGCGACAGGCCATTGTTGATCAAGTCGCCAAGCCTATGGATCCGAATGCCGCAGTGTTGAATTCCTTTGTGTTCCGCCCGGCTCAAGTGCCGTACAAGGAAGCGGTGCAGAGCAACGGCACATCGGCCTTCCCGACAGGCGTACTGGAGACTGCTGCTGCTGACAAGGCCAGGAAACTGCTCGACGGCGCAAAGCCCACCGTGCGGATCTTGTACAACAAGGAGGATCCAGACCGAGTCAAGGAGTATTCGCTGATCACAGCCGCAGCGACTGAGGCTGGTTTCTCCGTCACCGACGCCGGGCGGAGCGCAAGTGAATGGATCGGTGCCCTCAAGGATGGTGCCTTTGATGTGGCCATCTACGGCTGGACCAGCAACCCCACCGGTTCTGCCCAGATCCCACAGGTCTTCCGGACCGGTGCCGTCTCCAACTTCAATAACTTTTCCAATACGGTAGTGGACCAACTCACGGAACAACTTGCCGTGAACCCCGACGAGGCCAAGCAGAATGCCCTGAAGCTGCAGATTGACCAGCTTGCCGTGGACGCTGGCTATGGACTGCCGCTCTTTCAGCGCAGCACGCTGAGTGCTTCGGGCAAACATGTCACTGGGGTTCAGCGTTCGGCGTTGAACCTTGGCCCGTGGCAAAGCGTCGCTCAATGGTCGTCCGTGAAGTAGACCTCGCAAGCTGGCCACAGCGAACAGGATGCTTGTCCCCTTCTTTGACGGCGGCGGGTGAGTTTCGTCACGCAAGCCGCCTAGCGCCGTCGTACCTTTTAGGCGAAAAACCGCCGCTGCAGAACACCCGGATGAACCGGATGTGCCTTGGGCGGCAAAAAATGTGCCCTTTATGGGATAAAGTGGGGAGGCCGTATTTGTCCAAGCGACTAGAATGGTGTTATCTGCCGATTCTTCACGGCCAAACAACAATGTGACTTTCTGCTTTGCCCTTCCGGGCCTGCAGCCGGGCCCAACTGAAACGAGTCTTCATCCATGAGCGATCTTTCTCTCAACACCGCCTCGCGCAATGACCTGCGCAACGTAGCCATCGTGGCGCACGTTGACCATGGCAAGACCACCCTGGTCGATGCCATGCTCAAGCAGACCCACTCATTTGCCGAACACGGCAACGTTGCTGAACGCGTCATGGACTCCGGGGACTTGGAGCGCGAAAAGGGCATCACCATCTTGGCCAAGAACACCACGGTGGCTTACAACGGCCCGTCAGCCGACGGCCAGATCATGACAATCAACGTCATCGACACCCCCGGCCACGCCGACTTCGGCGGCGAGGTGGAGCGCGGTCTGTCCATGGTTGACGGCGTTGTCCTGCTGGTAGACGCATCCGAGGGTCCGCTGCCGCAGACCCGTTTTGTGCTGCGCAAGGCACTTGCCGCCAAGCTCCCCGTCATCCTGCTCGTCAACAAGACCGACCGCCCCGATGCCCGTATCGACGAGGTTGTTGCCGAATCCATGGACCTGCTCTTGGGTCTGGCGTCGGACATGGCTGACGAAGTTCCGGATCTGGACCTCGACGCCGTCCTGAACGTTCCGGTTGTCTACGCATCCGGCAAGCTGGGCCGCGCCTCCCTGACGCAGCCCGAAAACGGTGCCGCACCGGACAGCGAGGACCTGGAGCCGCTATTCAAGACCATCATCGAGCACATCCCCGCTCCCAAGTACAACCCCGAGGGTGTCCTGCAGGCCCACGTCACCAACCTTGACGCATCCCCCTTCCTGGGCCGCTTGGCTTTGCTGCGTATCTTCAACGGCACCCTGCACAAGGGCCAGACAGTTGCCTGGGCCCGTGCCGATGGCACCATCAAACCGGTTAAGATCACCGAACTGCTGGCCACCCAGGCACTGACCCGTGTTCCGGCCGAATCAGCCGGCCCCGGCGAAATCGTTGCTGTTGCAGGTATCGAAGACATCACCATTGGTGAGACTCTGACCGACATCGACAACCCGCAGCCGCTGCCGCTGATCACCGTTGACCCGCCGGCCATCTCCATGACCATCGGTATCAACACGTCTCCGCTGGCTGGCCGCGTCAAGGGCGCCAAGGTCACAGCACGCCAGGTCAAGGACCGCCTCGACCGCGAGCTCGTCGGTAACGTTTCCCTGAAGGTTCTCCCGACCGAGCGTCCCGACGCTTGGGAAGTACAGGGCCGTGGCGAATTGGCTCTGTCCATCCTGGTGGAGCAGATGCGCCGCGAAGGCTTCGAGCTGACCGTTGGCAAGCCGCAGGTTGTGACCAAGCAGGTCGACGGCAAGACCCACGAGCCGATGGAACACATGACCATCGACGTACCCGAGGAATACTTGGGCGGCGTTACCCAGCTCATGGCATCCCGCAAGGGCCGCATGGTCAACATGGCCAACCACGGCACCGGCTGGTGCCGCATGGAATTCATCGTGCCAGCCCGTGGCCTGATCGGATTCCGCACCCGCTTCATGACCGACACGCGCGGTGCCGGCATTGCAGCTTCCATCGCCGAAGGCTACGAGCCCTGGGCCGGTCCCATCGAATACCGCACCAACGGTTCGATCGTGGCTGACCGCTCTGGCGTCGTCACCCCGTTCGCCATGATCAAACTCCAGGAACGCATGAACTTCTTCGTGCAGCCCACTTCCGAGGTCTACGAAGGCATGATCGTCGGCGAGAATTCCCGCTCCGATGACATGGACGTGAACATCACGAAGGAAAAGCAGCTCACCAACATGCGTGCAGCTTCCTCGGACACCTTCGAGAACATGACCCCGCCGCGCAACCTGACCCTTGAAGAGTCCTTGGAATTCGCTCGCGAAGACGAGTGCGTTGAGGTTACGCCGGAGTCGATCCGCATCCGCAAGCTGATCCTGAACGCAGGGGACCGCGCCAAGGCATTCCGCGCCCGCGCCAAGGTCTAATCAGTAACTGAATAAGGCGCTCCCATGCGCCTCTAATAGCCTGTTCCTGCACCTGCAGGGACAGGCTATTTGGTTTTGGTGGATGTTTACTGCAGCTGATGCGGGTG
>NZ_JAUNVV010000016.1:26806-50524 GCF_030540645.1 Arthrobacter sp. | reverse complement strand
GCGGAGCTGGCGGCTCTGAACCTGGCCGCACCACTGAGTGATGGGCTGCAGATTCTGGTGCCCACCGTGGAACAGGCTGCGGCCATGAACATGTATCCGGGCCATGGCGTGCCGGGGCCGGGGGATGCAGCAAACGTGGCCTCGGGCAGTGGACAGGGGAGTGGACAGGCTGGCTCGGTGGGACCGCTCAACCTGAATACGGCTTCCCAGTCCGAACTGGAAACACTGCCCGGAGTCGGCCCGGTTCTGGCGGAGCGGATTGTGGCGTGGCGCCATGAGCACGGCCCCTACCCTTCCGTAGACGCTTTGGATGCTGTGAACGGCATTGGTACGAAGATGCTCGCGGGTCTGCGGGAGCTTGTGGTGGCGCGGTGAGGATCCGTGAACCCCGGTGGTCGCGTTTTACACGTGCGGCTGTTAGCGGGGCTGATGTTCATGAAGAGTCCCCCACGGGGGTGGACCCAGGGGGCAATGCTGGCAACGGAGCAGCCGAAGTCCCCATTCCGCAACATATGGGCAGGCTGCGCCAACAGGTGGGAGTTCTTCGTGGCCGCCTTGCCGCATCTTCGCAAGGACGTCTGGAACGTGCGGAGTACCAGCGGCCTGACGTCAGGCTGCTGCCATCTGTTGTTGCTGCATGGGCCATAGCCGCTGCAGCCATAGCCTGGCCTGCATACACGGTCCAAACCGTATCGGTGGTCTTGGGAGCTGCACTGCTGGGCGCAACCGGCATCGCCTTTACATGGCTGCGTTCACGACGACATTTACGACGACACTCACAATGGCGCCAAGAACAGGGGTGTCTACTACAGGGGCGTCGAGTGCAGGGGCGTCGACACCAGCTGCCAGCCGGCGCGGGTGCCACGGCGCTGCTGGCCTGTATTAGTTTGCTGGGCGTGTTGTTGGCTGTCGGCTTGCACAATGCCAGCACGGGGTCATCACAGTTGGAACTGGCCGTGATCCAAGGGGAGGAAATGGCCCTGACTCTGGAGGTGGCAACATCACCACGGCAGCTGGAGGGAGGAAACGGTCCGCCGCGGGTACTGTTCGACGCGTTCGTCGTTCATGCCACAGTCCGGGGCCGGATGCTGAGTGGGCGGTTGCCAATCAGGGTGATGGCAGGAGAGGCGTGGGCAGGGCTGCAGACAGGGGAAAAGGCATGGACAGCTGGAAAGATCATCATGGCGGAGGCCAGTGACAGGGTAGCGGGCATTCTCCACCCGGGCACGGATCCGGTTGCGCCCTCGGCTTTCCACTACAACGCAGTGACACCCAACTCACAGCCACCCAACTCACAGTCGTCCGTCGCACCGACATCCAGGGTGGCAAAAGACAAGGGAGGGGAGAATGGCACTCGAGCCGTGGTGACGTCCATGCGCAAGGCGTGGCAGGCCAGCGTCGAGGCGGTCTGGGCCAGCAGGTCCCCGGACACGGCAGGCCTGCTCCCCGGAATGGTCATGGGAGAACGAAGTGGCATGGGCAGCGGGCTCAACGATGCCATGAAAACAGTGGGTTTGACGCACCTGACAGCAGTGTCCGGAGCAAACTGCACACTGGTTCTGGCCTCCTTGATGCTAATCCTGCGGTCACTGCACGCGCCGCGGCTGGTGGCATTTGCCGTTTCAGGATCCGGACTGGTGGGTTTCGTGGTGCTAGTAGGGCCAGACCCCAGCGTGCTGCGGGCCGCGGTCATGGGCGCTATCGGTGCCATGGCGATGTTGGGCGGCCGGCCCAAACACACTGGAGCGCTTCTGTCGGTGTCCGTCATTGTGCTGCTGCTCGCCGATCCATGGCTTGCCGTGGACTATGCGTTTATTCTTTCGGTTCTGGCGACCGTGGGCCTGCACCTGGTGGGCCGGCGCTGCGCGCAGTGGTTGTCGGTGTTGTTGCCGTTATGGCTGGCTCAGGCGGTGGCCATTCCTTTGTCCGCCCAATTGTTTTGCGCACCCGTGATTGTGCTGCTGCAGGCAAGGCTTACTCCGTATGCCATTGCGGCCAATATGGCGGCCGCCCCTGTAGTGGCGCTCGTGACGACGGTTGGCACGTTGGGTTTGGTGGCAGCTTCCGTGCTGCCGCCGCTGGCTGCGTTGTGCGCAGCTGTCAGCGGGGCCGGGGCGTGGTGGGTGGCCGTGGTGGCGCGGTGGATGTCCGCCCTTCCGGCCTCAAGCCTGCCGTGGCCCGCCGGTGTCCAGGGCGTGGTACTCATGGCGTGCCTGAACGTCGCGGTGCTGGGCACCCTTTTTGTTGTCGTCGAGCGGGAGCGGACGGCCAAAGCGGCAGCAGCCGTGCTGGAGTGGATCCCGGCGTGGTGGCGCGTCCGGTTCGGGTTTGCTGCGATGGCAGTTGTTGGGGCCGCAGTTGCCGGGTGGTGGACCAAGGCATTCCTGAGCCTGTGACAGGAACACGGTTTGTGGGAAAGAGCGGTGGGGGTGGCAAAGTAGAGGCTGTGAACAATGAGTGGACAGGAATGGTGAAGTGACACCGGCAGCCAGAACAGCCCCACGGGGCCCGGGAGGTGCTGACTGGCGCGATGTGCCGTTGGCGCCCGTCATCCTGCTCTTCGGTCCGGAGGACTTCATAGCCAGCCGTGCCACCGATGACGTCCGCAGGAAATTACGTGCCCACAACTCTGAGTTGGAAACGACGTCCCTCGACGCCGCCCACTACACGGCCGGCAGGCTGGGCATGGTGGCGAGTCCGTCCTTGTTCAGCGAACCGAAGTTGATAGAAGTGTCAGCTCTGGCAGCCATGAGCGATGACTTCCTGCAGGATGCGCTGGCCTACATCAAGGATCCGGCCCCAGAGGTCACTCTGTTGCTTGTCCATGCAGGCGGCACGCGCGGCAAGAAGCTCCTTGACGCCCTCAAGGCCCTCGGTGCTCCACGCATAGAATGCCAACCTTTCAAAAAAGACAACGAAAAAATGCAGTTTGTCAGCACCGAATTTTCCCTGGCGAGGCGTCGGATCGACGCCGAAGCAGTGCGCGCCCTCGTGGCGGCGGTGGGGGCAAGCCTGTCCGAGCTGGCCGCCGCCTGCTCGCAGCTCATAGCCGACACCTCCGGCATGGTCAGCACCGACATGGTGGATAAATATTATGGCGGCCGGGTGGAGGCCACAGCCTTCCGCGTGGCTGATGCCGCTCTGGCCGGCAACGCTCCCGTTGCACTTTCCACACTCCGGCATGCCTTGGCTACGGGAGTGGATCCGGTTCCGCTGGTTGGTGCGTTGGCGATGAAGGTGCGCCAAGTTGCCAAAGTTCATGGGGTGCGTGGCAGTTCAGCACAACTGGCCCGGGACCTGGGCATGAGCCCGTGGCAGGTGGATTCGGCCAGGCGTGATGCCGCGCATTGGAACCCGGCGGCCCTTGCCACCGCCATCAAGGTCCTCGCCGAAGCGGACGCCCAGGTCAAGGGTGAAGCCAAGGACCCCGTTTATGCGGTGGAACACGCCGTCATGGTGATCGCAACTGAAGCCAAACGCTAGCCACAACCCTGTGTTAACTACGAAGGACCCCCACCAAGCGGTGGGGGTCCTTCGTTGAAGTTGCGAAGCGGGTCAGCTTCCCTTAGAGGGCGTTAACCTTCTTGGAGATGGCCGACTTGCGGTTGGCAGCATTGTTGGCGTGCAAAACGCCCTTGCTGACAGCCTTGTCCAGCTTGCGGCCTGCATTCACCAATGCAACCGTTGCTGCATCCTTGTCAGCCTTGGCCACTGCCGTGTTTACTGCACGGATAGCGGTCTTGACTTCCGACCGTACTGCGAGGTTGCGCTGGCGCGCCTTCTCGTTGGTCAGGATGCGCTTCTTCTGGGACTTGATATTAGCCACGTTGTATAACTCTCTTTTGGTACGTAAATTCGGTCGTAGAGGGCGTAGCTTGACCGTTGACAGCGGCGTGGGGATGCTCGAATTATGGTGAACGTCAGGTCAAGCTGTTGTGACCGCCGACCTGCACGGACACGCACTGTGAAGAGTTTAGCAGATTTGCCTGGACTCCAACGGCGGCCCTACTTCCAGCCGTGCCGTTGTTTCAGCCCCTTGGCCACCATGGCAAATCGCTTGGCGTCCAGGATGGCACCCTCGCGGCGCATGTCTGCTGGGGAGACCTGCACAATCCTGTCCAGTTTCACTTCACTGGGACGTCCCTGCCTGTCCCAGGAACCGGTGCCAATGTCGATGTAGTCGTTGTCACCGCGGTGGTCGTTGCTGTGGTCCTTGCTTGTCAGCATGAGGGCCAGCAGGCGCTTGCCGGAGCGTCCCACCACCAGCACCGGCCTATCCTTGCCCTGGCTGTAGTCCTCTTCATACGGCACCCAAGTCCACACGATTTCCCCCGGGTCGGCAGCGCCATTGGGCTCTGGGGAGTAGTCGACGGTGGAGCTTCCGTGGAAATCCCCTGGGTAGGGGGTGCTGAGCCCGGTAAAGGACCCGTTCGACGTCGGAGCCTTGACCAGGTGCGGTGCCTGCCTTGCGCTGGGCTTGGCACCCTGTCTGGTCCGCGGCGGCGCGCTCTTGGCGGGCCGAAGCAGCGAGCCGGCAAGTGAACGTAGAAGCTTAAAGATGCTCTCTGATGTGGATGGCATGGAATCTACACTAGCGAAAGCACGCCTGGTCCAGGGTGTGTGCTCCGGCAGGCCCTTACCGTCCATGGTTGGAACCGGGGTTGCCGGAGGTGAGGTTCGGCTCGTCGGTTCTGTGCGTGGAGCCTAAACGTGGGACACTTGTTGGCAATGAGTGTCCGGCGCCAGGCGCGCGGGCACGACCCCTGCACGGTTCGGTGAATCCACCGCTATCCCTGCGTCCACGCAACAGTAAGGAACCCTAGTGTCACCCATGGCCCGCACTGCCCCGGTGCCCGCCGCTACCGATCCGGCGATCATCAGGAACTTCTGCATCATCGCGCACATCGACCACGGTAAATCGACCCTGGCCGATCGGATGCTCCAGCTCACCGGAGTGGTTCAGCAGCGTGACATGAAGGCACAATATCTTGACCGTATGGACATTGAGCGTGAGCGTGGCATCACCATCAAGTCCCAGGCCGTGCGCATTCCCTGGGAAGTTGATGGTACCGCCTACTGCCTGAACATGATCGATACCCCGGGCCACGTGGACTTCACCTACGAGGTTTCGCGTTCGCTTGCGGCGTGCGAGGGCGCCATCCTGCTCGTCGACGCAGCCCAGGGCATCGAGGCCCAGACGCTGGCGAACCTGTACCTGGCCATGGAAAACAATCTGACCATCATCCCGGTGCTGAACAAGATCGACCTGCCGTCCGCGCAGCCGGAAAAGTACGCAGCCGAGCTGGCCAACCTCATCGGTGGCAAGCCGGAGGACGTCCTGATGGTCTCAGGCAAGACCGGCGTAGGCGTGGAAGCACTGCTGGACCAGATTGTGCGGGAATTGCCGCCACCCGTGGGCGACCCCAATGCTCCTGCACGCGCCATGATCTTCGACTCCGTCTACGACACCTACCGAGGTGTTGTCACGTACGTCCGCGTCATCGACGGCAGCTTGAGTCCGCGCGAGAAGATCCAAATGATGTCCACCCGCGCCACCCACGAACTCCTGGAAATCGGTGTCAGCTCCCCTGAGCCCACACCCTCCAAGGGATTGGGTGTTGGCGAGGTCGGCTACCTGATCACCGGTGTGAAGGATGTCCGCCAGTCCAAGGTGGGTGACACCGTCACCACGTTCCACAAGCCTGCCACCGAGTCACTGGGCGGCTACCAGGACGCCAAGCCCATGGTGTTCTCCGGCCTGTACCCGCTCGACGGCGCCGACTACCCGGTGTTGCGCGACGCCCTGGAAAAGCTCATGCTCAACGACGCCGCACTGGTCTACGAGCCCGAGTCGTCCGCCGCACTGGGCTTCGGCTTCCGCGTCGGCTTCCTCGGCCTGTTGCACCTGGAAATCACCCGTGAACGCCTTGAACGCGAGCACAACCTTGACTTGATCTCCACCGCCCCGAACGTGGAGTACGAGGTCACGCTCGAGGACAAGAAGGTCATCCACGTCACGAACCCCAGCGAATACCCGAGCGGGAAAATTGCCGAGGTCCGCGAGCCCATGGTCTCCGCCACCATCTTGGCGCCGTCGGAATTCGTCGGCGCCATCATGGAACTGTGCCAGTCCCGCCGCGGCATTCTTGGCGGCATGGACTACCTTTCCGAGGACCGCGTGGAGATCCGCTACCGCCTGCCCCTGGCCGAGATCGTCTTTGACTTCTTCGACATCCTCAAGTCCAAGACGCGCGGCTACGGTTCGCTGGACTGGAAGGCCGACGGCGACCAGGTTGCCGACCTTGTCAAGGTGGACATCCTGCTCCAGGGCGAGCAGGTCGATGCCTTCAGCGCCATCACGCACCGTGACAAGGCGTACGCCTATGGCGTCATGATGACCGGCAAGCTGCGCAATCTCATCCCGCGCCAGCAGTTCGAGGTGCCCATCCAGGCAGCCATCGGCGCACGCATCATCGCCCGCGAGAGCATCAGGGCCATCCGCAAGGATGTGCTTGCCAAGTGCTATGGCGGCGATATTTCGCGTAAGCGCAAGTTGCTGGAAAAGCAGAAGGAAGGCAAGAAGCGCATGAAGATGGTGGGCCGCGTGGAGGTTCCCCAGGAAGCATTCATCGCAGCCTTGACCACCGACGAATCCTCCAAGGACAAGTCGAAGAAGTGACACCCAGCGTTCTGCCCCTGGGCGATCCGGCCCCGGCCGACGGCATCCTGCCCGCGCAGGCTGCCGTCGGTGCGGCGAGCCGAAAATTCAGCTTGTACGCCCACATCCCGTTTTGTGCGGTGCGGTGCGGCTACTGCGACTTCAACACGTACACGGCCACCGAGCTTGGTGGTGGCGCCTCCCAGGATGCCTACGCGTCAACCGCGGTGCGCGAGGTGGAATTTGCAGCCCGCGCCATGGCGGCTTCCGGGCTGCCGGAGCGCAAGCTCAGTACCGTCTTCTTTGGTGGCGGAACGCCCACGCTACTGCCTGCCGGTGACCTCACCCGTATCCTGGGTGCCGCCGTCGGGCAATGGGGCATCGAAGCAGGGGCCGAGGTTACCACCGAAGCCAACCCCGACTCCGTCACACTTGAGTCGCTGCAGGAACTCCACGACGGCGGGTTCACCCGCGTGTCCTTCGGGATGCAATCGGCCGTACCGCACGTTTTGAAGGTGCTGGACCGAACCCACAAGCCTGAGCGCGTCCCGCAGGCTGTGGCCTGGGCGCGCGAGGTGGGCCTGAACGTGAGCGTCGACTTGATCTACGGAACACCGGGGGAGTCACTGGCCGATTGGGAAACGTCGGTGCGCACGGCGCTAAGCTATGAACCCGACCACATTTCCGCCTACTCGCTCATCGTGGAAGAAGGAACCAAGCTCGCTGCCCAAATTCGTCGGGGTCAGGTTCCCAACATCGACGACGACGACCACGCCGTCAAGTATGAACTTGCCGACGCACTGTTCCAGGCAGCCGGCCTGTCCTGGTACGAGGTCAGCAATTGGTCCCGAACCCCGGCGGATGCCTGCCAGCACAACCGTGCCTATTGGCGCGGTGACGACTGGTGGGGGATCGGCCCCGGTGCGCACTCCCACATGGGTGGGGTGCGTTGGTGGAACGTCAAGCACCCCACGGCATATGCGAACAGGCTGGACAAAGGTGAATCCCCTGCCGCGGGCCGTGAAACGCTGGACGCGGACACCCGCGAACTTGAACGCATCATGCTGGTGTCACGGCTGTCTGAGGGTCTGTCCATTGCCTCCCTTGGCCCTGCCGGACGTCACGCAGTGGCGGGGCTGATCGCCGAAGGGCTGATCGACCCCTTGAAGGCATTCGCCGGGAAACTTGTGCTCACTCTGAAAGGCCGTCTGCTCGGCGACGCTGTGACTAGGGCACTCCTGCCCTAGGTGAGGCTCTTGTAAGTGATGTGTATGGCAGGTGATGCGGGTGTGGGCCTCATTCACCCGCATCAGCTGTCATATGGATGGTGGGGGCCGGCTTCTGCAGGCTAATCCACCGCAGCAGAAGCTATTTAATCACGCGCAGGTTCAGCACGTAGCGGTAAGGCTGGCCCTTATTGACCTGGATGGCGGCAATGACGGAGAAAATCGTGAGAAACGTCCACACGAGCAAAGCCAACATGGAAAACACCGTTCCGATGTCCGGGTTGATGAAGACAAACACGAATGCAACGAGGTTCAATGCCACGGCAACAATGGTCGGGGGCAGCGTGAAGTTGAGTGCTTCCAATGACTCCTGTGCGGTGAAGCGGCCACGGGGTCCCAAGAACTTGTAGACCAAAAATGCGGGAACGCAGCCAAGGATTCCACCGCAGTGGGAAATGAACGCCCACTGTTTGTCTTCTGACGGGGTGAGCGGCGGCAGCGGAGCACCATTCATTTGGTTTACCGGATGACTCACAATGAGGGGCCTTTCAACAAAGCAACAAGAGGGGGAGTGGGGTGGACAAGCCGACCCTCCTCTAGGATACGGGTGCTGTGAGGAAATCTATGACTTCTTCGACGCGCCCCAGTAATGAAGGTTCAAGGTCGGCGTAGGAATTGACTCGGGACAGCAATCTCTGCCAGCCCAGTCCGATGTCTTCGGCCGTGGTGTGCGGCCATCCGAAGGCTTGCAGGATGCCCTGCTTCCACTCCATGGAGCGCGGAATGGAAGGCCATGCAGCTATGCCCAGAGTGGAAGGTTTGATGGCCTGCCACACGTCGACGTAGGGGTGGCCCACCACCAGAACGTTGTTGCTGATGCCAGGGGTTTTCATGAGATTTGCCACAATGCGTGTTTCCTTGGAGCCGGGTACCAAGTGGTCCACGAGGATGCCGAGTCGCCGGTTGGGGCCGGGGGAAAAGGCGGCCACGGCGGCGGTCAGGTCGTCAATGCCGCGCAGTGGTTCAACCACAATCCCTTCGACCCGCAGATCGTCGCCCCACACCTTCTCGACGAGTTCGGCGTCGTGCTTTCCCTCGACCCAAATACGGCTGGCCTTGGCAACCTTGGCCCTGGAGTCGGCCACCTTGACTGAGCCGGAAGCTGTCCGCGCCGCCTTGCGCACGGCAGTGGTTGCGGGTGCGACGAGTTCCACAGGCTCTCCGTCAAGCAGAAAACCGGGCCCCAGCGGGAAGGCACGGACCTTTTCACGTCGGTCGGCAAGCTCGACAATGTGCATCCCGCCGGATTTTTCAAGACGGACGACGGCGCCCACCCACCCGGTTGCAACGTCCTCCACGACCACACCGGAGCGGGCTTCGATCTTGCGGATGATCCGTTCCGGCGGCGCGCTGAGATCCTGGGGGCCCCACTGGTTGAAGTGCACGTGTAAACCTGACTTTTGCTGCTGGCGGCAACGCTCAAAGCGAACGCTGCAGGGTAAAAAACCATGTTAGCCCGTGGTGCGGTGTGTCGGACGGCATTGCAGGGTCGAGCCGTCATGGGAGCGTTGCTGAAAAAGTATTAGACTTAGCACTTGGTTGGGTAGAGTGCTAACGGTGGAATCGTTGTGGGCCCACACAATATCAGTGGTGAGATGAGTGGCAATGACAGGAGGTGGCGGGCATGAGCGAACCGAGGAAGTTGGAAGTCCTTCGGGCAATCGTTGAAGACTATGTCCACACCCGCGAACCGGTCGGTTCGAAGGCATTGGTCGACCGTCATCATCTGGGTGTTTCCAGCGCCACTATCCGCAACGACATGGCGGCGCTGGAGGAAGAGGGGCTCATCATGGCCCCGCACACCAGCTCCGGACGAATCCCCACCGACAAGGGCTACCGGCTTTTTGTTGATCAGCTCTCTTCGGTGAAACCGCTTTCGGCCGCAGAGCGGCGCGCCATCTCCGCCCTGCTTGAGGGTTCTTCCGATTTGGATGACGTTCTTGAGCGCACGGTGCGGGCACTGGCGCACCTGACCAATCAGGTCGCCGTCGTGCAGTACCCGCGTTCCGCTGCTGCGACGGTGCGCCATATTGAGTTTGTTTCCTTGGCTGCACGCCAAGTCCTTGTGGTGCTGATCCTGGCATCGGGCAAGGTGGAGCAAAACGTGATCGATATTGGTGCGGCCATTGATGATGTCACGTTGGCAGGCTTGCGGCAGGTGTTTTTGGCGGCCCTGAACGGTCTGGCCGTGGCCACGTTGGCCGAAGCAGCCGCCAAGGTTCCACCCACCGTTTCGCCGGCCTATCAGGGACCGGCGTCCCGGCTCGCCCAAGGGTTGGCATTGCTGGCCACCAATGCCCGCGAAGACCGGATCGTCATGGCTGGCACGGCCAATTTGGCCCGGTCCAACAATGATTTTCCATTGAGCATCGGCCCCGTCCTTGACGCCCTTGAGGAACAGGTGGTGCTGTTGCGCCTCCTGGAAGCCATGGCGCAGGACTCCTTGGGGATGGCAGTGGTGATAGGGCGCGAAAATCCCCATGACTCCCTAGCCGAGGCCTCTGTTGTGGCCGCCGGCTATGGCCCCGGCGAGAGCGCCAAGCTGGGTGTCGTGGGTCCCACCCGTATGGACTACCCCAACACCATGTCAAGCGTGCGTGCAGTAGCGCAGTACCTTTCCAGAATTCTGGCCGGCTAGCCGGCCACCGTTTCCACGTAAAGAGAGCAACATTTTGAGCAACCATTACGACGCATTGGGCGTCTCCCGCGACGCCACAGCCGAGGAAATCAAGAAGGCTTACCGCAAACTTGCGCGTAAGCTGCACCCGGACGTCAATGAGGCGCCGGACGCCCAAGACCGTTTCAAGGCTGTCACGCACGCCTACGAAGTCCTTTCAGACCCGCAAAAACGCCGCATCTACGACACCACCGGTAATGAGAATGGCAACGACAACGGTGCCGGAAACTTTGACGGGCAGGGCTTCGCGTTCCAGGACATCTTCGAGACGTTCTTCGGCGGAGGCGGCGGTGGTGGCGGACGTGGCCCGGCGTCGCGCACACGTCGCGGCCAGGACGCACTCATCACGGTCCGCATCGATTTGTCCGAAGCCGTGTTCGGCGTTAATAAGAAGCTCGAAATCGACACGGCCATCACCTGCCCCACGTGTGATGGCAGTTGCTGCCGTCCGGGTACCTCGCCCACTACTTGCGATGTTTGCCATGGCAGCGGTCAAATCCAACGCCCCATGCGTTCCATCCTGGGCAACGTCATGACCTTGGCCACCTGCAACTCGTGCCAGGGGTTCGGCACCATGATTGTGGACCCTTGCAATGAGTGCATGGGCGAAGGCCGCATTCGCAACCGGCGTACGCTCACCATCAAGGTCCCTGCGGGCGTCAGCACTGGCACCCGCATCCAACTGGGTGGACAGGGTGAGGCCGGCCCCGCCGGTGGCCCCGCCGGTGATCTGTATGTGGAAATGAAGGTCAACAACGACCCCTCGTTCCTGCGCGAAGGCGACGACCTGCACGCAACACTCAGCGTGCCCATGACAGCGGCGGCACTGGGCACCGAACTTACCTTTGAGACATTCGACGGCGAGCAGCCCATCAGCATCAAACCAGGAACGCAGGCTGGGGAAATCATCAACTTGCGCAACCTGGGAGTCACGCACCTGCGCGGCTACGGACGTGGAGACCTCAAGGTGCACGTCCATGTGGAAACACCGACCAAGCCAGACGCCGCCCAAGAGGAACTGCTCAAGCAACTGGCTGCGCTGCGCGGGGAGGCGTTCACGGAGGGCAAGCTGGTCAGCAGCGGCGGCATGTTCGCCAGGCTGCGTGACAAGCTCGGCAACCTCTAGGCGAGCATGAGCAACCCCGTTTTCTACGCAACCCCTCAGCAGCTGGCTGGGCTTGGCCCTGGCTCGCTGTTTACCCTTGACGGCGCCGAGGGGCGCCATGCCACCACGGTGAAGCGGTTGGAGCCGGGAGAACCGGTGGACATGTGCGACGGCGCAGGCGTGCGTCTTGTATGCACCGTCACCAGTGCTGGCAAGGGTGTGTTGACGGTGCGTGTGGAGAGTGTGCACCAGGAACCGTCGCCCGCCATCTCCTTCACGTTGGTTCAGGCGCTGGCCAAAGGGGACAGGGATGAGCTGGCCATCGAGACAGCCACCGAACTCGGCATTGACACGGTAGTCCCATGGCAAGCTGAGCGCTCCATTGTGAGATGGAAGATGGACAAGGCACTCAAGGGTCCGGAGAAGTGGCGTCAAGTGGTGGGCGCCGCTGCGAAACAAGCACGGCGCTCCACCATCCCGCAGGTGAGTTCTTTGGCTGGCACCGCACAGGTGTGCGAGCTTATTGCAGGCGCCGGTCTGGCCTTGATTTTGCACGAAGACGCCACCGATAGCGTGGCGGAGGTTGCTCGCAGCTGGTTCGCGGCCCAGCAGGGTGCGCACGAAGGGGAAGCTGCGCAAGCTGGAAAGACGGCCGGCCCGCCAGCAGGAAGCATCGTCATGATTGTGGGGCCGGAAGGCGGCATGAGTACTGCTGAAGTGGCGGCATTTGTTGCAGCAGGTGCACGCACGGCGCTGTTGGGCCACCATGTGCTGCGCTCGTCAACTGCCGGGCCGGCCGCCGTGGTAGTTCTCAGCCAAGAGCTGGGGCGTTGGTAGTGCACACCGAGGTGACCTGAAGTACACACTGGTGCGCCGGCGGGCGTGTCACCACCGAATGTTGCTTCGCTATTTTTCGCTGGCTAACTATTTGCCGGGTTACTTCTTACTGCGTTCGCTGATGGTCACGATCTTTGTGTCAAGACCGATCTTCTTATCCGGTATGGATGCATCGGTGATGTAGACGGACAGCTGGTACGTGCCGGGCGGTGTAACCAGACTGAAGGTGAACTCGCCCAATTCATTGGGTCCCTGCGGGATGGTGACGGTGCCGTTGGAGAATTGCTTCTTGGCCGTCCCATCGACCATCGTTTCCAGCGACCACGCCAGCTCTCCGGTGGGGGAGACGCCCTGCCCCACAACCTTCAATGGCACCTCGTTGTATGTGGAATTGTTGGCCGGGTCAATGATCCACACAGGTGCCACAAACGCGGCATCGCGTGTTATCGGCTTGTCAAGCAGAACATGGCCAAACGCGTTGTAGCCGGTGTGTCCGTCCACAAGGATAGAGACCTGAATGGTGGTGCGGGTGTCGACCAGGCCGGCCATGGCTGCAGCTGCGGTTGCCGTGTACACCAGCTGATCTATGGAACGGCTGGCAATGCCCTGATCAACTTTCTGCCCAAACGCGTCCGCAGACACATCAACTGTGATGACGTTTTTGGCAGATACTGAGGCGCCCAGCCGTGAGGGACTGTTCCACAGGGTGAAATAGTCGGGGTCTTTTGGTTTTGTGTCCATCATGGTGCGCAGTGCGGTCGCAATGGGATCGTCCATGGACTGGGTGGGGAAGAACTCGCGGTATAAGTACACATCGCCACTGCTGCGTCCAAGCCAGTACACAGGGAGCGTCTGCGATGCTCTGGCCGTCTCCAAAGGAGCGCTGGTCACAAGGCCGAGGCTGGTAGTGGCACTGATAGTAGGCATGGTGGTGTCGCCACCGTTAACTCCTTGTGCCGTGCAGCCAACAAGAGTCAGTGAAACTGAAAGGCCAACGATGGCTATTTTGTCTACCATGCGCAAGATTCTGCGCTCGCGAAGTGCCTTGGGGGCCACATCAGCAAAGGCGCGGAAGCGTCCTGTGGGTGCGGGGTTAAAGGCAGGCATGGAGGGAGACGTACTCGCTAATCTGGCTAGTGTTCAGTGCGCAGGAAAATCCTGCTGCAACTATTTGCAAGGATTGCCCAAAGCTTCCCCCATAAGACTTTGAACACACTCAGCTTGGCACAACACCATATGAAGATGCCCGTAAAAGTGGCCTCTGGGGGAGAACTGAAACCGTATCGAAACACTAATTCCGCAGTGTGGGCAAAGATGCGCCCATAGCGAAACCTGGATTTGAGTGCAGTAACGGAGCGGTGGACTAGAATCAATATCAAGCAGTAAATTCACAAGCCCGGTGGTTGGCACCGGCTATATGAGGAGCGATTTCAGGCCGGCACGGCCGAACTTATGACCGAGACAACAGCGCACCGCCATGATTCATATCCGGACCAGGGGCCGGGGCAGCAATTCCCGCACTCCATGGATGGCACGCGCACAGAAGTTGTGCATTTTCTCTCCTCGGATCAAATGGTCGCTACCTTGGGCGCAGAAGACGAGGGACTTCGCATAGTTGAGGGCATGTACCCGGGCGTGGAATTTCTAGCCCGTGGCAATGTTCTTTCAATTTCCGGCCCGGCCGCTGTAGTACCACGCATCATGCACCTCATGGAGGAAGCCCGTGGCATGGTGGCCCGCAACAGCACCATGAATGCCAGCGTGTGGGAACAGCTCGTTTCCATGCTCAAAACTCGTCCGGACTCCTCCGTTGTGGAAATCCTCAGTTACGACATTCTTTCCAGCAGGGGCAGGACCATTCGCCCTAAAACAGCGAACCAAAAGGACTACGTCGACTCCATTGACCGCAACACGGTGGTGTTCGGCATTGGCCCGGCTGGAACAGGGAAGACCTACTTGGCCATGGCCAAGGCGGTCCAGGCTTTGCAGCATAAGGAAGTCAGCAGAATTATCCTCACTCGTCCTGCCGTGGAGGCAGGGGAACGGTTGGGATTCCTACCAGGGACCCTGAGCGACAAGATCGATCCGTACCTCCGCCCGCTCTATGATGCACTGCACGAGATGCTTGACCCCGAAACCATTCCGCGGCTCATGGCAGCCGGCACGATCGAGGTGGCGCCGTTGGCTTACATGCGCGGCCGGACGCTCAATGACGCCTTCATCATCCTTGATGAAGCGCAGAACACCACACCGGAACAGATGAAGATGTTCCTGACCCGCCTGGGCTTTGGTTCCAAGATCGTCGTTACCGGTGACGTCACCCAGATCGACCTGCCTACCGGCACTAAATCCGGGCTGCGGGTGGTCAGGGAAATTCTGCAGGACGTAGATGATATCCACTTTGCTATTTTGGACGCCACGGACGTGGTCCGCCACCGCCTTGTGGGGGCCATCGTCAGCGCCTACAACGACTGGGACGACGCCCATCCCGGCCCCACCACACCCAAGGAAAGCACCTCCCGATGAGTATTGAAATCAACAACGAATCCGGCGTGGAGGTGCGCCAGGAAGAGCTTGTCAGGCTCATCAAGCACATCTTGGCTGCCATGTTCATCCACCCGCAGACCGAAGTCTCCGTCATTTTGTCCGATGTGGAGACCATGGAAAAGCTACACATCGAATGGATGGACGAGCCCGGTCCCACCGACGTGCTCTCCTTCCCCATGGATGAACTGCGTCCGGGCACGGCGGGCATGCCCACCGCCGCCGGCCTGTTGGGGGACATTGTCCTGTGCCCCGTCGTCGCGCAGGAACAAGCCGCAGCTGCGGGGCACTCCATGGAAGAGGAACTGCTGCTGCTCACCACCCACGGCATGCTGCATCTGATGGGTTATGACCATGGGGAGCCTGAAGAAAAGGAAGAGATGTTCGGCATTCAGCGCGAACTGCTCTCCAGTTTCCTGGGCAAGGACGCCCCTCGGGAGACAATGAAGTGACGCTTGTTGCACTGCCGATCGTGGGGATCATCTTCACGATCGTGGCAGCCTTCATGGCCGCCCTCGAATCCGCGCTGAGTTTCTTTCCCCGCCATGATGCGGAATCCGTCGCCAACCACGGCCGTGGCGGGTCCCTTGAGAAAGTCCTTGCCGAACCACAGACCCACCTGAATGCCTTGCGTTTTTGGCGTGTCTGGTCGGAAATGGCCGCCGCCGTAGCCGTCGCCATTTTCCTCGTGGGCCTCATCGGCAACGAGTGGATTGCCGGCCTCATCGGCACGGTCGTCATGGCGCTGCTCGGTTTCATGCTGGTGGGGGTCTCCCCGCGGCGCTTGGGTCGCCTCCACTCAGGAACGCTGGTGGGCCGCTCCGCCTGGCTCATACAACTTTTGTGCCGCATCCTCGGACCCATCCCGGATTGGCTTATCCTGATCGGTTCAGCGGTGGCCAAGGACGCCCCGGCCGGGGATGAGACGTTCGTCAGTGAGGAGGAGTTCCGCGAATTTGTTGATCGCGCCAGCGAATCGGACATGATCGAGGACAACGAGGCTGAACTCATCCACAGCGTCTTTGACTTGGGCGAAACCATGGTGCGCGCCGTGATGGTGCCGCGCACGGACATCGTCAGCATTGACCAGATCCTCACCCTTGACGAAGCCCTGGAGGTGTTCCTGGGCTCAGGGTATTCACGGATCCCCGTTATTGCGGGCAGCACCGACCACATCCTTGGCATCCTCTACCTCAAGGACGTTGTGGCCACTTTGCACAGATTGTCCGACGGCGAAGACCAGCCCCTCGCTGCTCAACTGGCCCGTAACGTTCGGTATGTGCCCGAATCCAAGCCCGTTGATGACCTGTTGAACGAACTGCAGCGCGAATCCACGCATATGGCCATTGTTGTCGACGAGTACGGCGGCACGGCCGGGCTGGTCACCCTCGAAGACCTGATCGAGGAAATCGTGGGCGAAATTGCCGACGAATATGATCTTGTCGCCCCCGATGTACAGGACCTCGGCGACGGCCGCTACAGGATCCGCTCCCGCATGGCAGTGGATGAGCTGGGCGAACTATTCGACAAGGACCTGGATGATGACGAGGTGGACACCGTGGGCGGCTTCATGGCCAAACACCTGGGAAAGATCCCTTCGCTGGGCAACACCGTGGAGGTCAACGGCATCCTGCTGCTTGTCGAGCGCATGGAAGCCTCCCGCAACCGAGTCAGCCATGTCATTGCCAGCGCCGTCGAACCGGCAGACAATGACAACACGGAGTTGCGCACCCTGGATGCAGGGATCACTAAAATTACCGGCATGAAGCACGACGGCGGCACGCCGGGCGCTGCCAACCCCACACAACAGCACCACAGGAGCGATCATGAATAAGTCAAAAGGCAAGTCAGGCCTGATTGAAGCCAAGGGTGAGGGGTTCCGTGCAGGCTTTGCAGTTCTTGCCGGACGGCCCAACGCCGGCAAGTCAACTCTGACCAATGCGCTGGTGGGCCAGAAGGTCGCCATCACCTCGGCCAAGCCGCAAACCACCCGCCACACTATTCGTGGAATCGTCCACAGGGAGACGTTTCAGCTTGTCCTGGTCGACACACCGGGGCTGCACAGGCCACGCACCTTGTTGGGCAAACGCCTGAACGACCTCGTCGCAGACACCCTCTCCGAAGTGGACGTCATTGGGTTCTGCCTGCCAGCCAATGAAAAGATCGGCCCCGGAGACCGCTACATTGCCACCCAGCTGGGACAGGTGGGCAACAAGCCGGTCGTGGCCATCGTCACCAAGACCGATACGGTCGACCGCCAGGCAGTGACGGACCAGCTGATCGCAGTCGAGGCGCTGGGACGGGAAGTCATCGGCGAAAGGGGATTTGCCGCCGTCGTGCCTGTCTCTGCCGTGGAGGACTTTCAGGTGGAAACCCTGGCGAAGGTCTTTGCCGACTACCTGCCCCTCTCTCCAGCCCTTTATCCGGACGGGGAACTGACCGATGAGCCGGAAGCGGTCATGGTTGCCGAACTTATTCGCGAGGCAGCGCTGGAAGGTGTCCGCGATGAGCTGCCACACTCCCTGGCTGTTGTAGTGGAGGAAATTGTGCCTAGGGAAGGCCGCGCCGAGGACAACCCGCTCCTTGATGTGCGGGTGAACCTGTACGTCGAGCGGTCCTCACAAAAAGCCATCATCATTGGCAAGGGTGGGGCACGGCTGCGCGAAGTTGGAACCAACGCCCGCAAGGGGATCGAAGCGCTTTTGGGCACAAAGATCTATTTGGACCTGCATGTGAAGGTTGCCAAGGACTGGCAGCGGGATCCCAAACAGCTCGTCAAACTGGGCTTCTAGGAAAGTGGCGGCCCTTCAGGGCCGCCACTGACAGCTCAGGCCAGTGGACTTTGGGTGTGATTGCGGGAGTTCCCAGTGTTCGCCGCTACACTTTTGAGAGTCAATATTCACTTCGAAAGGTTAGTCTATGGGGCGCCGCCGTGCCGACCCTGGGAAAGTCAGCTCTCCATTCAACCAGGAGAACTCGTCCCAAAGGCACGATGAACCAGCCGGACGGCATTTCAAATCGTCCCGCCACACGCCCCTTTGGCTGCGCATCACGGCACTTTCGGTTGCCGTTCTCTTAGTGTTGAGCCTGGGCACTGCCGGTGTGCTGTTCTACAAGCTGCAAAGCAATGTCACCACCTCCCCGCTGAATGCTGGAGTGGGAAACGGGTCCTCGGACAAGCCGCAGGTTGAGGACACCGGCTCGCTGCAGATCCTGATTTTGGGGACCGACACCCGGGACGGTAAAAACAGTGAATACGGCACCGCCGACGATTCGACGGGGCCCGGACATTCCGACGTCATGCTGTTGATGGACATTTCCGCCGACAACAGCCGCGTCTCGGTGACGAGCTTTCCGCGGGACTTGATGGTGCCCATCCCTGACTGCAAGTCTTCCGTGACGGGCCAGGTAGTTCCGGGTTTCGCCAGCGGCGAGCTCAACGCGGCCCTTGAGGCGGGGCCGGGCTGCACCGTGGCCGCCATCAACGACATAACGGGCCTGAAGATCGACCATTTCATGCTCGCGGACTTCACTGCAGTGAAGCAGCTCTCCAATGCCTTGGGCGGGGTTGAGGTCTGCGTCGATCATGCCATGGACGACTTTGACGGCTCACATTTAGTGCTGCCTGCCGGGAAGAGTCTGGTCCAGGGCGAGCAGGCCTTGGCATTCCTGCGTACCCGGCACTCCTTTGGAGACGCCAGCGACCTTGAACGCATCAAGGCCCAGCAGTACTTCCTGGGCTCCATGGTCCGCAAGGTCAAAAGCGAGGGCACGCTGACCAATTTGCCCAAGCTCTACAACTTGGCTGAGGTTGTCACGAAAAACCTCACCATCGATGACGGACTGGCAAATATTCCGGCGATGATCGGCATTGCCAAGCGGCTGGCCAAAATTGATCTGGCCCAGATTTCCTTTGTCACCGTCCCGTATGAGCCCTATGCGGCGGACCCGAACAAGGTGCAGTTGCTGGAACCACAAGCTGGCCAGTTCTTTGACGCCCTGCGCCACGACAAATCCTTGACGGGGCCACCCACGCCGAAAGCCGGCGTCACAAGCACCCCCACTGCAAGTGAACCCGGCGGCAGTGCGGTCACCACCCCGGCCACTGCTGTTCCGTGGGCTCCTGCACCGCCAGTCTCCGTCTACGACAAGGCGTTGCAACCCATCAGCGTCGCCAACGCCTCGGCCGTGGTGGGGCGCAGCGTCCAGTTGCTGCAAACCCTCGCAGGAGCAGGCTTCACCAATGCGTGGCAAGCCGGGGATATTGTGGCAGCACCCACAACTCAGCTTCTCTACGGGCCCAACATGGCTGACGTTGCGGCAGATGTTGCGGCTTTGTTCAAGCTCCCCGCAACTGCGGTGGTGTCGGACCCCACCGTCAATGGGCTGAGCCTGGTGGTGGGTACCGACTGGACCTCTGGGGCAGAGTTCGGCAAGATCGTGGTGCCCAAGGACATCGTGGCGAGCACAGCGGACAACGGCGGGGAATGCCTGACCGTCAACCCGCTCTACTACACGTACTAGAGGCAAGAAGTCGGGGCTACACGAATCACCGGAAAGGGCGCCGCCGCAGTGATTTCTCGCTGCGGCGGCGCCCTTTCCTGTTTTGTGGTGTGGCGTCGGTTGGTGCCGGTGTTACCAGATGCTCACGCGATCTCCCGGCTCACGCCACATGGCGTCCGTTGATGTCGTGCCAAAAGCGTCGTGGAAGGCGTCAAGATTGCTGGCCACGGCATTGCAGCGCAGCTCCGAAGGAGAGTGCGGGTCAACTGCGAGACGCCGCAGAGCCTCCTCGGGGCGGATCTTTGTGCGCCAGCATTCAGCCCACGAGAAGAAGAACCTTTGTGCACCGCTGAGTCCGTCAAGCTCCGGCGACTGTGCACCATTGAGGCTGAGTTGGTACGCCTTGAATCCAATGGCCAGCCCGCCCAGGTCACCAATGTTCTCACCCAGTGTCAGCTCACCATTGACAAACTCACCGGGCGCAGCCGTGGGGGAGAGTGCACTGTACTGCTCCACCAACTTGGCTGTGAGCTTGTCAAAGGCTTCCCGGTCAGCATCACTCCACCAGTTGCGCAATGCCCCGCTGCCGTCGAACTGTGAACCTTGATCGTCAAAGCCATGCCCAATCTCATGCCCGATGACAGCACCGATACCCCCATAGTTGGCGGCGTCATCCGCATCCGCGTCAAAGAACGGTGGTTGCAGGATCGCAGCCGGGAACACAACCTCGTTCATGGTGGGGTTGTAGTAGGCATTGACCGTCTGCGGGGTCATGAGCCATTCTTCGCGGTCTATGGGTGCCCCGATCTTCGCCAACTGCCGGGCAAGCTCAAAAGCGTTGCTGCGTTCAATGTTGCCCAAAAGCTCGCCGGCAACAATCTCAAGGTTTGAGTAGTCACGCCATTTGGTCGGGTAGCCAATTTTAGGGGTGAAGGCCGCAAGTTTTTCCAGCGCCTTCTCCTTGGTGCCCAGACTCATCCAGCCAAGCCCGGCAATGCTGCTGCGGTAAGCCTCAATGAGGTTGGCAACCAGCTCCTCCATGTGCGCCTTGTGGGACTCGGGGAAGTGCTTGGCAACATAAAGCTGCCCAACCGCCTCGCCAAGCACGCCCTCGACCAAGGCGACGCCGCGCTTCCAACGGTCCCGGATCGCCGGAGTGCCGCTGAGCGTGGTGCCGTAGAACGCAAAGTTCGCTTCGACAAAGGCCTTTGACAGGTACGGGGCCAAGCTCGAAATGGTGCGCAGGGAAAGCCAGGCCTGCCAGTCCGCGCAGCGGTCCTGAATCAGGAGTGCCTGCTGACCCGTGAAGAACTCCGGCGTTGCAACCACCATTTCAGCATGCTGTGCTGCTGTGACGCCCAGCGCGTCCAACCAGATCCCCACTTCGGGCAGCAACTCCAGCGTTTGCTGGGCGGTCATCAAGTTGTACGTTTTCTGTGGGTCCCGCAACGACACCTTGTCCAAATGCGTGGCAGCGATCTGTGTTTCCAGCGTCATGATGTGTTCAGCCTTGGCTGCCGCGTCAGTAACTCCTGCGAGTTCAAGCATGCCCTGGACATGCACCACGTAAGCGTCGCGGATGGAAGCGAACTTTTCCTCACGGTAGTAGGACTCGTCGGGCAATCCCAGGCCCGCCTGGAAAAGGTGCAGCAGCGAGCGGTCCGGATTGCCGGCGTCGTTGCTGACATAGGCGCCAAACAAGGTGCTGCCGCCTTGGCGATCCAACTCGCCCATGAGCTGTACCAGCGCTGGAATTGAATCCGCGGCCGCAATGGCGGCAAGCTTTTGCGCCAGCGGCGTGGCGCCGGCGGCTTCAATGGCGGCTTCATCCATGAAGTCGGCGTAAAGTGCACCGATTTTTGCCGACAGCTGCGGGCTGTCAGCCCCGGCATTCTTCGACTCCGTTCCGGCGTGTTCAATGATGTCCCGCACAGCTGATTCGGAGTTGTCACGTAAAACGGTGAAGGATCCGCTCAACGCCCGGTCCGCCGGAATCACCTCCGCCGCCAGCCAGCCGCCATTGACATGCTCGAACAAGTCATCCTGTGGCCTGGTGTTCGGGTCGATGTGATTGAGATTGATGCCGGAATGCGTCAAGTGAATCGCTTCCCCTTCATTGGGTCAGTTTCAGTGGGTCAGTGGTTCCCTCACCTCGCCAAGTGCGGCAAGGTGAGTTGGTTCACCATCATCCTACGTGCCGTGCTAATGTAAAAAACGTGCGCACTGGAATGCTTCTTCTTAGCTGCCGCGGCGAGGCCTAGAACCGCTTGAACTGATCACGCGGACCATGGCCACCCTCGCTGCGGTGTTTGTGTTGCCCGGCCGGCCTCTCTTCTCGTTGAATAACATTAAGGTCATCTGCAATGCGAAATGCACAAAAACCCTCAGGCATGCCCGTCCACCGCTACGTGCCGTTCCAGGATCAAATCTCCGTCAGCCTGCCTGACCGTACCTGGCCCGACAAGATCGTTACAAAGGCTCCGCGCTGGTGCGCCGTAGACCTGCGAGACGGCAACCAGGCCTTGATCGACCCGATGAGCCCGGGCCGCAAGATGAAGATGTTCCAGCTGCTGGTGAAGATGGGTTACAAGGAAATTGAGGTTGGCTTCCCGTCAGCTTCACAAACCGACTTTGACTTCGTCCGCCAGCTTGTTGAGGGTGGCCACATTCCCGACGATGTCACCATTCAGGTCCTGACCCAGGCCCGCGAGCACCTGATTGAGCGGACCTACGAGTCCTTGGTCGGTGCCAAGCAGGCCATCGTGCACTTGTACAACTCCACGTCCGTGCTGCAGCGCCGGGTCGTGTTCAACCAGGACGAAGACGGAATCCTTGATATTGCCCTGCAGGGTGCCCGGCTGTGCAAGAAGTTTGAGGAAACTCTGGCGGACACGCTGATCACGTACGAATACTCACCGGAGTCCTTCACCGGCACCGAGCCCGAGTACGCCCTGCGCGTGTGCAACGCCATTGCGGATATTTTTGAAGCCTCCGCCGACAATCAGGTCATCATCAACCTGCCGGCCACGGTGGAAATGGCCACCCCGAACGTCTACGCCGACTCCATTGAGTGGATGAGCCGCAACCTGCATCCGCGCGAGGGCATCATTTTGTCCCTGCACCCGCACAACGACCGCGGCACCGGCGTTGCTGCGGCAGAGCTGGGCTATCTGGCTGGCGCAGACCGCATTGAGGGCTGCTTGTTCGGCAACGGTGAACGTACAGGCAATGTGGACCTGGTCACGCTGGGGCTGAACATGTTCACCCAGGGCATCGACCCCATGATCGACTTCTCCGACATTGATGAAGTCCGCCGCACCGTTGAGTACTGTAATCAGCTGCCCGTGGCCGAGCGTTCACCGTATGGTGGCGACCTTGTCTTCACCGCCTTCTCCGGCTCCCACCAGGACGCCATCAAGAAGGGGCTGGAGGCCATGGAGGTTGACGCGGCTGCAGCTGGCGTCGCCGTGGAACAACACACTTGGAACGTCCCGTACCTGCCGGTGGACCCGAAGGATCTAGGCCGCAGCTACGAGGCAGTCATCCGGGTCAACTCGCAGTCCGGCAAGGGAGGTGTGGCCTACCTGCTCAAGAACGAGCACAGCCTTGACCTGCCACGCCGGGCACAAATCGAATTCTCCGGAGTCATCCAAAAACGGACGGACACCGTGGGCGGGGAAGTCAGCGCAGCCGAGCTGTGGACCATCTTCAAGGACGAATACCTGCCGGCTGAAAGCGCTGAAGGCCAATGGGGGAGGTACCGTATTGGATCCTTCACGACCTCCACTGACGACGAAGGCGAGATGACTCTGATCGCCAAGGTCGTCATTGACGGGGAAGCGCACACCCGCACCGGAACCGGCAATGGCCCCATTGCGGCACTGCTGGCCATCTTGGCTGAAGACGGCATGGATGTGCGTGTCCTTGACTATTCCGAGCACGCACTCTCCGAAGGCGGCGACGCACGTGCCGCAGCATTCGTCGAATGCACCGTGGGCGAGCGTGTTCTGTGGGGTGTGGGCATTGATTCCAACACCTCCACTTCTTCGCTGAAGGCCGTCATCTCCGCTGTGAACCGCGCCATCCGGGACGTACGCGCAGCATAGCG
>NZ_JAUNVV010000016.1:0-26706 GCF_030540645.1 Arthrobacter sp. | reverse complement strand
GGGGCGCATGCCGCTGAACTAATTTTGGATTCATATCTTTTGCGGGCGGTGTCTATCGCCGGCTGGGCGCCGAGCTTCGGCACCTGCGCCCGTTGTGGCGAACCGGGACCTCACGGCGCGTTCAATGCCGCCCTTGGCGGGGCTGTGTGCCATGAGTGCAGGCCACCGGGTTCACCTGCCCCGGCTCCTGAAACCATGGTTTTGCTGGGCCAACTCCTCAGCGCGGATTGGCCGGGGGCGGATGTCTCCGCGGCACAGCATCGCCGCGAAGCAGCAGGGCTGGTGGCTGGATATGTGCAATGGCATTTGGAGCGCACTGTGCGTTCCCTAAAACTTGTGGAGCGTGTATAGCTATATGGCCGGGCAGCGCAGTAGCGACAGGAACAGTATGAGCAGCAGCCGCAGCAAGTCCAAACCACCCGTTGTGGCACCTTGGCCGCATTCCTCGGGGGCGCAGCCGCCGGCCATTCCGGCGGAGTTTGTACCCAGGCACGTGGCCATCGTCATGGACGGCAATGGCCGGTGGGCCAATCAGCGAGGGCTGCCGCGGATCGAGGGACACAAAGCCGGGGAGCCTGCACTCCTTGACGTGATGGCCGGTGCCATCGAAATGGGCATCAAATATGTCAGTGTCTATGCGTTCTCCACGGAGAACTGGAAACGTTCACCTGAAGAAATTCGTTTTCTCATGGGATTTAACAAAGATGTATTAAGACGCCAACGCAATCAGCTGGATGCATGGGGTGTGCGCATTCGCTGGGCTGGACGCAAACCCAAGCTGTGGGGCTCGGTCATCAAGGAACTTGAGGAAGCCCAGGAACACACCAAGGACAACGATGTTATTACGTTAACCATGTGTGTTAATTACGGCGGACGGGCCGAGATTGCCGACGCCGTCTCGGCGCTGGCCGCTGACGTCGCGGCCGGGAAGTTGAGCCCCCGCGCTGTCAACGAAAAGACCCTGCAGAAGTACCTCTACGTCCCCGATGCGCCCGATGTGGATCTCTTTCTGCGATCCAGTGGTGAGCAGCGGCTCTCCAACTTCCTGCTGTGGCAGTCCGCCTACGCCGAGTTTGTCTTCATGGATACGCTCTGGCCTGATGTGGATCGCCGCACCTTATGGGCAGCCGTGGATGAATATGCCAGGCGGGACAGGCGCTACGGCGGCGCAGTCGATGCGGCCTCTCCGCGCAGCTGACAGCTTATTTGACTTCTATGTGCTAAATCAATTGATGCCGGTATCACCTAGCTGACGTATCCGCGCAGCCAGCGGGCAAGACGCGCGTAGCCGTCTGCACGCACTGGTTTGCGTGACAGGAAGACCTCGTGCAGCGCACCGTCGATCCGTTCAAGGGTCACACTATTGCCCAGCGACAGGGTTCGAAGTGCCAATGAACGAACGTCCAGCACCACGTCTGCCTGCATCATTTGATCACTCCAAACGGGTCCCAGCATGCTCCTTGATGAAAGCAGGACAAGGACGGGAATGGGCAGCTTCAGACCGCCGGCAACTTCCTGCTGGGCTGCCAAGATGGCTTTCATCCACCCAGCCCTGATGGGGAAGGAATGGGGTGGGCGCAGCTTCTTATCCACGTCCCATTCCCCATACGCTTCACGGCTGATACCTCGCCAGTAAAAGGATCGCTCGGGCACGCGCATGCGCATGAGAGGACGCAAGTGCGCTAGTTGCACCAAGGGGGTTGCAGCGCGGCGGATGGCGGCACCTCCCTGAATCTCCAGCCATGGACTGTTCAAAATCAAGTGGCTGACCCGCCCCGGATTATGGTGGGCCCACAAGGTTGCGATCAACCCGCCGGTGGAATGTCCCATCAGGATCAGCGGATGCGGCCCGCCCGGAGCTGGGGCGGCAGGGTCCTCCATGCCGACGGAGCTGTGAACAACACTTGAGTCCACTTCGCCAGTAATAACGGCATGGGCTGCAAGGATCTCCGCGTCGTAGTCCGCGAGGTCTGCCACATAACCACCCAACGCGGGGGAGTCGAGACTGCGGCCGTGGTTGTGCAGATCGAGTGCGTAGAACTCATAACCGTTTGATGTGAAGAACTCTGCCAATCCGGTATTGAAGAAGTAGTCGCTCCAACCATGGATAAACAGTACGGCGCCCCGGGCCTTGTCCGTGCTTCCTTTCGCTGTTGGAGGCGTCGACGCCGGAGGCTTCCCCGCCAGCGGCCTGTGCCGCACAAGGGTTGCCCGGTAAAACGTGGGGGATTCGACTTCGGCCTCCGTACCGGGAGTGCCGGGTGTATCGGAGATACTGGATGCACTACGATCTCCATTCCGGAGATGTTCCCTCGCGGGGACCAGCAACGGCAGCGCCTGATAGTCCGGCCCCAGGATGTCTTCCTGCCACTGTTGCGCACTTGTTTCGCTATCCATGTTCATCCAGTCCCCAACGGTATGGTGTTTCGACGCAAATTTCCGTGCGTGCTATGCCATGCTCGCCCTTCCGGGCTCACGTTTGCGTTGTACTGGCGGCATGGCGGCCAGCAGCCCGACCGGAAAATAGGCAGCCGCCCAGAAATGTCCCTTCAAGTGAACGGTAGCCATGCATGCCGCCACCACCGAAACCGGCCGCCTCACCTGCAGCATACAGCCCCGCAATGGGGGTCCCTGCGGCAGAGAGCACACGCCCGGACAAGTCCGTTGTCAACCCACCCAGGCTCTTGCGCGTGAGTGTGGTGAGGCGCACGGCAAACAGTGGTCCATGCTCAGGGGCCAGCATGGGATGCGGAGGAACCACTCGCATCAACTTGTCGGTGGAAAAGCGGCGCGCCTCCCTGATTGCGTTCAGCTGCGCGTCCTTGCCCAAACCGCTGACCACTTGGCGGTCACGGGCCACGAGCGTGTCCTGCAGGCCCTGCGGGTCAATCAAATCCTGAGCAATGAGGGCGTTCATCTTCGCGGCAAGTTCTTCCGCAGTGTCCGCTTGGACAAAGTCAACACCGGCGTCGATGAACTTTTGCACAGGACCGGTTGCCCCGGGCAGAACCCGTTTGGCCAGCAATTTCATGTCCTTGCCCGTCAGATCCGGATTTTGTTCCGAGCCGGACAACGCAAACTCCTTGCTGATGATGCTTTTGTTCAGCACAAACCAGGAATGGTCGTGTCCGGTGGTTTCCAGATGACGCAGAGTGCCGAGGGAATCGAATCCTGGAAACAGCGGCACAGGAAGCCTGTGCCCGGTGGCATCGAGCCACAATGGGGAAGGGCCGGAAAGGATCCGTATGCCGTGGTTGGGCCAGACAGGGTCTGGGTTGTGGATGCCTTCTGGATAGTGCCACATGCGGTCGGTGTTGATCAGGGCACCGCCGGCTTCTGCAACCGAGCGCTGGAATAGCCCATCCACGGAGGCAGGCACACCCGTGAGCATGTAGCCGGGCCCGCTACCGTGGGGCCACTGTTCACGGACCATTGCGTGATTTCCTCCTATGCCACCAGTGGAAACAATGACGGCCCCGGTGTCAACACAGAATTCCCCGGCAACGTCGCGGCTGCTGGCCTCACCCCGTTGCACACCTGTTGGTGCCAGGATCTGGCCGCGCACCCCGGTGACTGCTCCGGCGTCGAATACCAACTCTGTTGCCCGGTGCCTGTGCGCAATTTGCACGCGGCCGGCCACAACACCTTCTTGCACCTTCGCCAGGAACGGGGCCAGGATGCCGGGGCCGGTTCCCCAGACCACATGGAAGCGGGGGACCGAATTGCCATGCCCCTGGGCGTCATAGCCGCCGCGTTCAGCCCACTGGACCAGAGGGAAGATGCGCACGCCCAAGGCGTGCAGCCAGGCCCGTTTCTCTCCAGCGGCGAAATCCACGTATGCCTCAGCCCAGCGGCGCGGCCACAGGTCCTCGGGACGGTCGAAGGCGGCTGAACCCATCCAATCCGACAGGGCCAGCTCAGCGGAGTCCTTCACACCCAGCCGGCGTTGTTCGGGGGAGTCCACCAGGAACAGTCCGCCAAATGACCAGTGGGCCTGCCCTCCGAGCGCTGTCTCAGGCTCTTGGTCCAAGATCAACACCCGGCGGCCGGCGTTGTATGCCTGCGCTGCGCTGACCAATCCGGAGAGCCCGGCACCCACGACTACGACGTCCGCCTGCTGCCATGTTGCACCGCCATTGGTATCCATGTGCATATGCTAACGTCCTTTCCCATGCATAATGCGGCAGTGCTGCGGAGCGGATCGGACGGCGGCGTTTTGCAGTTGGGCTGTGGAACCGGAAAACTAGGGGTATGCGTATTTATCCCACATTTTTCCGGCTCTGTTTCTCCTGGATGGACGCCGAAAAGGCGCACAAGATCGGGTTCACCTTGATCAAGGCAGCCCACACGGTGGGGGCAGGTGCCGTGCTGCGGCGCATGTTCGCACCCCCTGCCTCGCTGCAAACCGAAGCGCTGGGCCTGACGTTCCCCACGCCTTTCGGCCTTGCCGCAGGTTTCGACAAGGAAGGAAAGGGCATCAACGCCCTGGCCAATCTGGGCTTCGGCCACATTGAGGTGGGCACCATCACTGGCCAAGCCCAGCCCGGCAACCCGCAGCCGCGCCTGTTCCGCCTCGTCGAGGACCGTGCCGTCATCAACCGCATGGGCTTCAACAACGACGGCGCCGCAGCCGTTGCGCCGCGCCTGAAGCAAGCACTGGCCGGGTTGGCGAAAACCTACTCGGGTGTGCGGCCCGTGGTGGGCGTGAACATCGGCAAGACCAAGGTGGTGGAATTGGAGGACGCACTGGGGGACTACCTCATCGGCGCGCGCACGCTGGCACCGTCGGCCGACTACCTCGTGGTCAACGTCAGCTCCCCCAACACTCCTGGGCTGCGTCTGCTCCAGGATGTGGAAACGCTGCGCCCACTGCTCACCGGAGTCCGCCAAGCGGCCGATGAATCGGCCGGGCGCCACGTGCCGTTACTGGTGAAGATCGCCCCCGACTTGGCTGATGAGGACGTCGCCGAGATGGCCGCACTGGCCCTTGAGCTGAAACTTGACGGCATCATTTGCACGAACACCACCGTCAGCCGTGAAGGTTTGCGCAGCCCGGGAGCCATGGTGGAGGAAAAAGGTGCCGGCGGGCTCTCCGGTGCTCCTCTCAAAGCTCGTTCGCTGGCTGTGCTCCGCCAGCTGAAGGCGATTGTGGGCGATACCCTGACGCTTATTTCGGTGGGCGGGGTTGAAACCGGCGCCGAAGTGCAAGAGCGTCTCGACGCCGGCGCATCCCTGGTGCAGGGCTACACCGCGTTCCTGTACGAAGGCCCGTTCTGGGCGTCCCGCATCAACAAGGAACTGGCGGCCCTGCGCAAGTAACGGAGCTCTTGCAGCATGAACGCACCTTCTCCGCTTATCGGTAGCTTACAAGTTACGCATAAGCGGAGAAGGTGCGTTTTGGCGACTATTCCGGGTTTGTGTCACAGATGCTGCGGACTACGCCACACGCGTGGGCGGGCTGACCGTCAGTGCTGGGTCCGTGACCATGCTGGGGGCCAGCGCGGCGTCAATGGCGGCCATGAGCTCGGCCGGGATCTTCACACCCGACGCCTTGACGTTCTCCTTGACCTGTTCGGGGCGGGAGGCACCCACCAGTGCAGTGGCCACATTCTCATTTTGCAGCACCCACGCAATGGCCAATTGGGACATTTTCAATCCCAGCTCATCAGCGATGGGTCGCAATTTCTGTACATTGGCCAGGATGTCGTCGTCGAGGTAGTCCTTGATGGTGTTCTTGCCGCCATGCTCGTCTGTGGCACGCGAATTCGCCGGCAGCGGCTGACCCGGCAGGTACTTGCCCGACAGCACGCCTTGTGCCATGGGCGACCACACCACCTGGGACATGCCCAGTTCCACCGCGGCAGGAACCACTTCGGCCTCGATGACCCGCCACAGCGCCGAGTATTGCGGTTGGTTCGACACCAGTGAGAACCCGGCCTGGCGTGCCAGTGCCTGCCCGTCGCGCAACTGCTGGGCGTTCCATTCAGAAACACCAATGTAGAGGGCCTTTCCTGCCCGCACCACATCTGCGAACGCTGAGATGGTTTCCTCAAGTGGTGTTTCATGGTCGTAACGGTGTGCCTGGTACAAGTCCACATAGTCCATGTTCAGACGCCGCAACGAACCGTTGATGCCCTCCATGATGTGTTTACGGGACAGGCCGGTGTCATTGGGGCCCTTGGGTCCTACGGGCCAGTACACCTTCGTGAACACTTCAAGGGATTCGCGGCGTTCGGAAGCCAACGCGGCACCGAGGACTTGCTCGGCAGCGCCGTTGGCATAGGCGTCCGCAGTGTCAAAGGTGGTGATGCCGGAATCGAGTGCGGCACGCACACACGCCGTGGCGACGTCGTTTTCCACCTGCGAACCGTGTGTGAGCCAGTTTCCATAGGTGATTTCAGTAATTTTCAGGCCTGACCGGCCTAGGTAGCGGTATTCCATACCACCAGCCTAGCCAGCCGACCGCTGTCAGCACACCCCTGGGGACGTCCTGCCAATGCGCTTTTAACGCACGACGCCGACCACGTCCCCGAGGAGGGCGGCCGGCGGCTGGTGCGCGGTGAGAAGGAGTGGTCAGGAAGGCCACTCGCCGCGGCGCACCAGCGGCTTGGGCAGGCGCATGCGGCGGAACTGCAGGGAACGCATGCAGCCGTACCAAATGACGCCCTGGTCAACCGAACCGTACTTGGCGGCCAGTTGCCGTTTGAGCTTGCGCCCCATCAGCCAGGTGTCGATGACAACGAACGCCACCATGACCCAGAAGGCGCCAAAGAGAATGATTGCGGCATTGCTGTTCTGCGGCAGTACAACTGTCAGCACCACGATGCCGAGAGCGGCGAACATGACAAATTCGCCCAGGCTGAAACGGGCGTCCACATAATCGCGGGCGTAACGCTTCTGCGGACCCTTGTCGCGGATGGGCAGGAAACGCTCTTCACCGGTGTCCAGGGCGCGTCGCATGCGGGCCTGCTGTTCGCGGCGTGCCTCACGGTCGGCCGTCTTGGCGGCGGCGCGGTCGTTGGGCACAAGTGGACGCTTGCGCGCATCCTCCTGTGCCTTGCGCGAGGGGGTGGGCACACCCTTGGCAGATTGGGGGTCCTTGGACCGGCCAGTCAGCTCGTCGTGGGCAGGCATGGGCTGCGG
Organism: Arthrobacter sp.; assembly: GCF_030540645.1. Classification (GTDB taxonomy): domain Bacteria; phylum Actinomycetota; class Actinomycetes; order Actinomycetales; family Micrococcaceae; genus Specibacter. The sequence goes on along the minus strand of NZ_JAUNVV010000016.1, from coordinate 19,563 downwards.
GGCGGGGGATTGATCTTTCTTACGTCCAAACACCCGTACAGGATACCCTGAACCGGGCCGTAGCCTTGACCGTGGCCGCTTCAGCGGCGGTAGTGTGGGGATTATGACCACAGCACAGCCCTCAGCCACCCCGCTCAACGACTTCCCCACTGCATCGCTGCCCACCGCCGCCCTGCGTGAAAGCGTCACCGTCCATTTCAGCGAAACCGTCGCTGAGCTTATTGATCTGGTGGCCATCCCCGGCATTGCCTGGGACGCGTTCGATCCCGCGGCCCTTGAGCGCAGTGCCGAGGCCGTGGCAACGCTCATCCGCTCCACCGGCCTCGATGATGTGCAGATCCTGCGCGTTCCCAAGGACGATGGCGGGCAAGGCGGTCCCGCCGTCGTCGCCCGCAAAGTCGCGGCTCCGGGTATGCCGACGGTGGTGCTCTATGCCCACCATGACGTGCAGCCGCCCGGTGACAAGGCGCTGTGGGACAGCGAGCCCTTCATTGCCCAGGAACGCAATGGGCGTTTGTACGGCCGAGGGGCTGCCGATGACAAGGCTGGCATCATGGCTCACATCGCCTCCTTCCGGGCCGTCATGGAGACGCTGGGGAACGACTTCGGCGTCGGCGTGACGTTCTTCATTGAGGGGGAGGAGGAAGCGGGTTCACCCACATTCGCTTCCTTCTTAAAGGAACACCGCGAACTTCTGGCCGGGGATGTCATTGTTGTGGCCGACTCCGCCAACTGGAAGGTGGGGATTCCGGCGCTGACCACGAGCCTGCGCGGGCTTGTCGACGGCATAGTGGAGGTGCGGGTGGCCCACCACGCCGTGCACTCCGGCATGTTTGGCGGACCGTTGTTGGACGCCCCCACCATCCTGGCCCGGTTGATCGCCACGTTCCATGATGAGGATGGCTCGGTCGCCATCAACGGACTGCAAGCCAGTGATGATGCAACCGTGGACTACGCAGAGGATGCCTTCCGTGTTGATGCGGGGGTGCTAGACGGCGTTCAGCTCGCCGGCACCGGCAGCATCACCTCCCGACTCTGGTGCAAACCCGCCCTGTCGGTGATTGGCATGGATGTTCCTACGGTGGAGTTGAGCTCCAATACCCTCCTTCCCACGGCCCGGGCCAAGATCAGCCTGCGGCTGGCACCTGGCCAGGATCCGGCGTCGGCGTTGGCAGCCCTTGAGGCCCATGTATTGGACAACGCACCTTTCGGAGCGCAGGCCACGTTTATTCGCGGCGAGGCTGGACAGCCGTTTTCCACCGATACTTCTGCCCCTGCAGCCCAGGCGGCGTTGTGGGCCATGGGCCAGGCATGGGGCGTACCGGCTGTGGAAACAGGGATGGGTGGTTCCATTCCCTTCATTGCTGAATTGAAGGCGTCCTTCCCGGACGCGCAAATCCTCGTCACCGGTGTTGAGGACCCTGACTCCAGGGCGCACAGCGCCAATGAGTCCCTCGATCTCGGCGACTTTGCCAAGGCCATTGAGTCTCAATCGCTCCTTTTGGCCGCCATCAACGCTGGAGCGCTCAAGGAACAGAAGGTCTGATCCGTGTGTTGATATAAGTTAGCGCCCGCGCCGGGCTCGACGTAGCATGTAGTTGTACCCTCACGTAAGGAAATGCCATGACAGCAAATGTCCACGAAGAAACCTCAGCAGCAGACACCGTCCAGGCCGAACTTCCCAGCCACGGCGTGCTGATCAGCGATGTTGCCGCCGGTAAGGTACGCAGCTTGCTTGAACAAGAAGGTCGCACTGACCTGCGTTTGCGCGTTGCTGTCCAGCCCGGTGGCTGCTCAGGGCTGATCTACCAGCTCTACTTTGACGAGCGCGTTCTTGACGGAGACGCTGTTCGCGACTTCGACGGCGTCGAAGTTGTCATTGACAAGATGAGCGTTCCGTACCTTGATGGCGCCAGCATTGACTTTGAAGACACCATTTCAAAGCAAGGCTTCACCATTGACAACCCGAACGCCGGAGGCTCATGCGCCTGCGGTGATTCGTTCCACTAACCAAAGCCTGCTGCTCGATGCAGGGCCGTCGGAGAAGTTTCTTTTGCGACTTCCGACGCACGGAGGGTTTAGTGCGCATTTTGCGTGCCATAGCGGTAAGCTCTACATCGAGTAGTAAAACCCATTCCGCTCCGACGGGCCCAACCCGTCGCAGAGCGCAGCACCAAGAGGAAGGGCCGTCTGTGAGTTCGCAGGACCGAACCGGCAGCCGACGCGCAAAAGTCATCCCCATAGCGGGGTTGGCGATTGTCGGAGCGTTAGCTTTGTCAGGATGCACGGCAGAGAATAGGCACGGCTGGATGCCAGCCGAACGTGACACCACCAATCACACGGCGGGGATCATTGACCTGTGGGTCAATACTTGGATCACCGTCTTGATCATCGGGCTCATCACCTGGGGTCTGATTATCTGGTGCATCATCGCGTACAGGCGCCGCAAGGGAGCTACCAGTTTCCCGCGCCAGACCAGTTACAACCTCCCGCTGGAGGTTTTTTATGTGTTGGTGCCGTTGTTCATGGTGGGAGTCTTCTTCCACTTCACGGATGTGGAACAACAGTCCATCAACGCCCGTGACGCCAACCCGGATGTGAAAATCGACATCCGTGCCAAGCAGTGGTCATTTGACTACAACTACCTGGCCGGCAACGACGTCAAGGAATCCGTATACTCCGTTGGTGTCCAGGCGGAGCTCGACGGCAAGCCGTTCGACAAGTCGACGCTGCCCACCCTGTACTTGCCCGTGAACCGTTCAGTTGAACTCCAACTGAACGCCCGCGACGTGATCCACTCCTTCTGGGTGCCGGCATTCCTTGACAAAAAGGACATGCTTCCCGGCAAGACCAACTACATGACCCTGACACCGACGGTGTTGGGCGAGTACGACGGAAAGTGCGCCGAACTTTGTGGTGAGTACCACTCGGAGATGCTTTTCAACGTCAAGGTAGTCACCCAAGCCGAGTTCGACGCGCACCTCGCGTCGCTCAAGGCACTGGGCCAGACCGGTGAGCTGACCGAAAAGTACGACCGTAATCCTAACGCTGCGAATCAGAAGTAGGGGGGAGAGGAAAGTGTCTACGCTCGAGTACTCGGCAACCGAAGTGAATTCGGCTGCACCTAGGGTCGTTCCGGTATCCAAGGGACGCATCGTCGTCAACTGGATCACCTCGACTGACCACAAGACGATCGGGTACATGTACCTGATCGCATCATTTATCTTTTTCTGTCTCGGTGGCGTCATGGCGCTCATTATCCGTTCAGAATTGTTTGAGCCCGGTATGCAGATCCTGCAGACCAAGGATCAGTACAACCAGTTGTTCACCATGCACGGCACCATCATGCTGCTCATGTTTGCAACACCACTGTTCGCCGGTTTCGCCAACGTCATCATGCCGCTGCAAATCGGTGCCCCCGACGTTGCGTTCCCGCGTTTGAACGCACTGGCTTTCTGGTTCTTCCTCTTCGGCAGCACCATCGCCATGTCAGGTTTCCTCACCCCCCAGGGCGCTGCGGCATTTGGCTGGTTCGCCTATGCACCATTGTCGAACACCACCTTCAGCCCCGGCGTTGGTGGAGACTTGTGGGTCTTCGGACTGGCACTGTCAGGTTTCGGTACCATTTTGGGTTCGGTGAACTTCATCACCACCATCATCTGCATGCGTGCTCCCGGCATGACCATGTGGCGCATGCCCATCTTCACTTGGAACACACTCATCACCGGTATCCTGGTCCTGATGGCCTTCCCCCCGTTGGCAGCTGCGCTGTTCGCACTGGGTGCAGACCGCCGATTTGGGGCACATATCTTTGATGCCGAATTTGGTGGAGCGATATTGTGGCAACACTTATTCTGGTTCTTCGGCCACCCCGAGGTGTATATCATCGCCTTGCCGTTCTTTGGCATTGTGTCTGAGATCTTCCCGGTCTTCAGCCGCAAGCCCATCTTCGGCTACAAGGGCCTTGTGTTTGCGACGATCTCCATTGCTGCTCTGTCCGTGACAGTGTGGGCCCACCACATGTACGTCACCGGCCAGGTCATGCTGCCGTTCTTCTCCTTCATGACAATGCTGATCGCGGTGCCAACCGGTGTGAAGTTCTTCAACTGGATTGGAACCATGTGGCGTGGTTCACTCACCTTTGAAACGCCCATGCTGTGGAGCCTTGGCTTCATCGTGACGTTCCTGTTCGGAGGCTTGACCGGGATCATCCTGGCCTCACCGCCGCTGAACTTCCATGTTTCCGACACATACTTCGTGGTCGCCCACTTCCACTACGTGGTCTTCGGCACCGTGGTGTTCGCCATGTTCGCCGGCTTCTACTTCTGGTGGCCGAAGTTCACTGGCAGGATGCTCAACGAGCGCTTGGGCAAGATTCACTTCTGGCTCTTGTTCCTCGGTTTCCATGGCACGTTCCTGATCCAGCACTGGTTGGGTGTCTTGGGCATGCCGCGTCGTTACGCCGACTACATGATCGAAGATAACTTCACGTGGATGAACCAGTTCTCCACGATCTCCTCCTTCGTTCTTGGTGCTTCGATGATTCCTTGGTTCTGGAACGTCTACATCACCTGGCGCAATGGCAAGAAGGTTGAAGTGGACGATCCTTGGGGCTTCGGTGCCTCACTGGAGTGGGCAACATCCTGCCCACCCCCGCGCCACAACTTCACCTCGCTGCCGCGCATCCGTTCGGAGCGTCCGGCCTTGGATCTTCACCATCCTGAGCTGGCACCGCATTACCAGCCGGCCCAGCCGGTTTCGGCATCCTCGAAGGGAGCACAGAAGTGAAGGTAGAAGCTTGGGTATTCCTGCTCGTGGGTGTGTTCTTCCTCCCCGTGGCAACCGTCTACGGATTCATGGTCGATTGGATGGAGCCCGTTGGGTTCCTGGCCTTGTACTTGGTCGGAGCCTTGTGCCTCATGATCGGTGTCTACCTGTACTACACAGGCAACCGCATCGGTCCGCGTCCTGAGGATCGTGTCGACGCTGAAGTTCACGAGGGTTCCGGCGAGCAGGGTCACTTCAGCCCCTGGAGCTGGTGGCCGCTCGTGCTGGCCTTGGCTTGCGCCGCTGGTTTCCTGGGCTTGGCTGCAGGCTGGTGGATCTTCCTGGTCGGTGCCGGTCTGGCCGTCATAGGTTTGATTGGTTGGGTTTACGAATACAGCCGCGGAGACCACGCACACTAGAAGTACTGTATGGAACCGGATTCGCGTCCGGATGCAAACAAGAAAGGGATTGCCTCCACTGAAAAAGTGGAGGCAATCCCTTTTTGCTGCCCATTGTTACTGCCCAGCTGCTTGTGTACTGCCCAGCTGCCCCGAGGTACGGTGTTGCAGGCTGTCAGGGGGCCTTGTGAGGCCGTTTAGGAAGGATCTGTAAGATCTGTGTGCAACAGGTCCGCCAAGTGATCCACGGCCTTCCGGATGGCCTTCTCGTCTGCGTCGCAGGTGCCCACAGCAATCTCTACTACTGTTCCACGCCGGAAATCGGCACTCATGACCTCAAGGAGCGACCTGCCGTCCACGGTCGCCGAACCGTCCTTGGTCAGGGTGACAGGCAAACCGGTTTGGTTGACTGCGCGGACGAATACAGCGGCCGGACGGGCGTGAAGTCCGACGCTTGCGGCCACAGTGGCCTTTCGGGTGTACATGGATAAACTCCTTGACAGTAGATGCTTCTGTATAGAGGGTAGTCGTGTTTTAGGCTGGTACCAGTGAACAGAGGAGTTTCATGGGCTATTTGGTGCCGTCGGCGAAAGACATCCCGGGGGAGTTGGACAGGAACGCTAAAGTCTCCGTGCACATTCAATTGCGTGAGCTGCTACGCAACTACATCCAACAACACAGCAAGGAAGGGCGCCAGCTGCCCTCCGAACGGGACATGGCCAGTCATTTTTCGGTGGCTCGCATGACTCTCCGCCATGCTGTAGATGCCCTGGTGGAGGAAGAACTCCTTGAAAGGGTGGTTGGCGTAGGGACGTTCGTGTCCCGAACCAAGGTGGATCTGAGCCTGAAACTGACCTCCTACACCGAGGAAATGGCTCGGCGCGGCATGCGTCCCTCTGCCCGCACCCTGGCCTTTGAACAGATCCCCGCAACCGCGCGCTTGGCACGTGAGCTCCAGCTCGAAGAAGGCCAAGGGGTTGTACGCCTACGCCGACTCTTGCTTGCCGATGAGGAGCCGATGAGTGTGGATGAGAACTTTATCCCAGCCTGGCGGGTGCCGGGCATCCTGGATTCCGGTCCGCCTGCTTCTCTGTACAGCGTCTTGGGGGAGCGGTACGGGCTGGTCATGGAATGGGGCGAGGACACCATTGAGGCCAATGCCGCAGCACCGTCCATTGCACGGTTGTTGAAGGTCGACGTCGGCAGTCCGGTACTGCGCACTGAACGGCACGCCTATGTTTCGCGTTCCACCGTGGACTATTCAGTGTCGTTCTACCGTGCGGATCGTTACAAGCTGCGGGTGCCCCTCCTGCGCCCTGGCGTGCGCCCACGGCGCATCTATTAGAACCTGACGTTTAGCGGCGTCAAAGCGGCGTTTCCGCCGCTCTGGTGGCAGGCCAGTCCGTAGGCCGTGCATGTTGCAGGGCGGAGAGTATGGCGGAAATACAAAAAGCAGTGGGGCGGTTTCCTTTTCAGGGAACCGCCCCACTGCTTTGTCTAGCTCTCGTTCAACGAGACCTTAGTGCGAGACTGCCTTGTCATCGTCAGCACTGGAGGTGATTTCCTCGTGGTGATGACCAGCTTCCAACTCTGACGGTGTCGCCGGAGCGACACGGTCTTCGAAGAAGAAGCTGCTGAGCTTGCTGCGCAGGTTTTCCTTCTTCGTGACAATCCCGTTTTCGTTCGGGATGCCTTCTTCCGGAACCGGGGACTCGTAGCCAACCAACTTGTAGCGCTTGTAGTCATCCAGCTGTGCGTGAATCTCCTGGAACTCACCGTGTGGCAGGCGCACGATGCGGCCCGTCTCGCGGCCGTGCAGGGCGATCTCGCGGTCCTTGCGCTGCAGTGCCAGCGACACGCGCTTGCTGACAATGAAGCCCAGGATCGGGCCGACGAAGAACAACGCACGCAACCAGTACGTGACATCGTTCAAGGAGACCTGGAAGTGGGTTGCGATCAAGTCGGAGCTTGCAGCGGCCCACATGACGCAGTAGAAGATGAAGCCTGCAACGCCAATGGCCGTACGGGTCGGAGCGTTGCGCGGGCGGTCAAGTACATGGTGCTCACGGTTGTCGCGGGTAACCCAGCGCTCAATCCAGGGGTAGGCGAACAGCAGCGTGAAGACAATGCCTGCCGGGATCAGTGCAGGGGCAAGAACGTTGAACGACAAGGTGTTCATGCCCCAGGGGAACGGGATGTTCCATTCCATCGGAATGTTGAACAACCAGCCTGGCATCAAGCGCAAGGCGCCATCAACCCAGCCAATGTACCAGTCAGGCTGGGTGCCGGCAGATACAGGGGAGGGATCGTAGGGGCCGTAGTTCCAAATCGGGTTGATCTGGAAGAACGCGGAGATGAAGGCGATGATGCCGAACACGATGAAGAAGAAGCCGCCAGCCTTGGCTGCATATACCGGGCCGAGCGGGTAGCCGACCACATTGCGGTCATTGCGGCCCGGGCCGGGGTACTGAGTGTGCTTGTGGATGACAACCATGAACAAGTGGATGGCAACCATGAGCAAAATCATGGCCGGCACCAACATGATGTGCATCATGTACAGGCGGCCGATGATGGCAGTTCCGGGGAATTCGCCACCGAACAGGAAGAAGGAGATGTACGTTCCAACGACCGGGATGGCCATGACCACGCCGTCGATGATGCGCAGGCCGTTGCCGGAGAGCAGGTCATCGGGGAGTGAGTAGCCGGTGAAGCCGGCAGCCATCGAGAGGATCAACAGCACGCCGCCCACTACCCAGTTCAGTTCACGGGGCTTGCGGAAAGCGCCGGTGAAGAACACGCGGAGCATGTGGACTGAAACGGCAGCCACGAACAGCAGCGCCGACCAGTGGTGCACCTGGCGCATGAACAAACCACCGCGTACCTCAAAGGAGATCCGGAGGGAGGAGTCGTACGCCACGGACATCTCCATGCCCTTCAGGGGCACATAAGGTCCGTTGTAGTGGGTCTCCGCCATCGACGGATCGAAGAAGAACGTCAGGAACGTCCCCGAAAGCAGCAGGATGACGAAGGAGTAAAGGGCCACTTCGCCGAACATGAAGGACCAGTGGTCGGGGAAGACCTTCCGGCCGAATTCACGCAGCATGCCGGAGCCGCCAACGCGCTCATCAACAAAGTTGGTGATGCGCCCTGTGCTGGTCTTGGGCTCGAAGGGTGTATTAGTTGCAGTGCTCATGGTTAGCCACGCTCCCAGAAGCTCGGTCCAACAGGTTCGTGGAAGTCGCTCTGAGCGACCAGGTAGCCTTCACTGTCCACGGTGATGGGCAGCTGCGGCAATGGACGGACTGCTGGGCCGAAGATGACCTTGCACTCCTTCGTCAAGTCGAAGGTTGACTGGTGGCAGGGGCAGAGCAGGTGGTGAGTCTGCTGCTCGTACAGGGCAACGGGGCAACCCACGTGGGTGCAAATCTTTGAGTAGGCGACGATGCCGTTGTAGCTCCAGTCCTCCCTGCCAGGCGACGGGTTGAGGTCTTCGGGGTTCAAACGCATCAGCAGAACAACGGCTTTCGCCTTCTCGTTCAACTTGCCCGTCTCGAGCTTGTTCAGCGATTCAGGAATCACGTGGAAAGCGGAGCCTATGGTCACGTCCGAGGCCTTGATGGGCGTACCGTCTGGATCGCGAGCGAGACGCTCGCCTTCCTTCCACAGCGTGTGGTGCATGGAATCACCCGGCAGCGGACCGAGGTCGCGGAAGATCGCGATGGCTGGCAGCGGGGCCAGTGCGACGGCACCGATGAGGGTGTTGCGGATCAAGGGGCGGCGCTTGATGCCTGTTTCCTCCAAGATGTCATCGACGATCTTGACGGCGGCAAGGCGGTCTTCCTCGGTGCGCAGCTCGTGGCGTTCCTCGGCGACTTCATGGTCAGGCATGAGGGCACGTGCCCAGTGCACGATTCCCGTGCCAATGCCCAGCATGGCGAATGCCACGCCCAAGCCCAGGAACGTGTTCTGGATGCGCAAGGTGGCGATGGTGTCATCAAGGCGAACGCCAAAGTAGGCGACAAAGAACATCAATGTGCCAACGATGGAAATGACAAATAGCCATGCCACCTGCCGCTCGGCACGCTTTGCCGCCTTGGGGTCTGTGTCAGCTAGTCGCAAACGATGTGGAGGTAGTCCCGGATCTTGGAACGTGTCCACCTCATTGTGACCAGCCTTAGCTACGGCGTCCGAGCCTGTCGGCGAGCCGTCACTATGGTTGCCCATAATCCCCTCATCCTTCTCTTATCCCGGTACGTTCCCGGGGTCGTAATGTATGTTTCGTGCGGCTGCTGCTGCAGCCAAAGTCTTTAGCGTCCTGGAACTAGGAAGTGCGCGACGTCAACCAGATGGTGAAGCCGATGATGACACCCAAGACGGCGGTCCAGAGGAACAATCCCTCGGATACCGGTCCCAGTGAGCCAAGCTTGGCTCCACCGGGAGAGCCCTGGTTCTCAATGACGTTCAAGAAGGTGATGATGTCCCGCTTGCCCTCAGGGGTGATGTTTGCGTCATTGAAGACCGGCATGTTCTGCGGTCCCGTTACCATGGCGCTGTAGATGTGGCTGTTGGAAACGCCAGCCAGCGGCGGGGCGAACTTGCCACGGGTCAACGCGCCACCGGCAGCAGCGGCGTTGTGGCACATGGCGCAGTTCACGCGGAACAGCTCGCCACCAACAGTGGCGTTGCCCTTACCGTCGAGGTACTGCTCTTCCGGCAAGGCCGGACCATTGCCCAAAGTGGCCACATAGGCGGCCAGTTCCCGTGTTTGATCGGTGGTGAACTGCTGCGGCTTCTGCAGGGCCTGAGGGCCCTGCATCTGCATGGGCATGCGGCCCGTGCCGACTTGGAAGTCAACTGCAGCTGCGCCGACACCGGCCAAGGACGGTCCTGCGTCCGTGCCGCTGGCGCCAAGGCCGTGACAGGTTGCGCAGTTGGCGACAAAAAGCTTCTCGCCCTCTTCGACCTGCTGCGCGGTAAACGTGGTGGTATCGGCCTTGGCCTCATTCACTGTTGTGACAACGGCGTACAGCCCACCGGTCAGCATGAGCCCAAGCACTAGCAGCGCTAGTGCGGCCAGCGGATGACGTCGCTTCTGCGAAAGTGCCTTCACTTGGTGGTTCCTTTGATCTATATCCAGCAGCCCCTGGTGGGGGCCGCAAATGCTAATTCTTACCTTGCATGGAAGAAAGCTGGTTGCCAGCCTACTTCAGGACGTAGATGACCAAGAAGAGGCCAATCCACACGACGTCCACGAAGTGCCAGTAGTAAGAAGTCACGATCGCGCTGGTGGCTTCGAAGTGTCCAAACTTCTTGGCTGCATAAGCACGGCCAATAATGAGGAGGAATGCGATGAGTCCGCCAATGACGTGCAGGCCGTGGAAACCTGTCGTTATGTAGAAGGCAGAGCCATACGGGTTGGAGTTCAGGGTGATGTGCTCGGAAGTCAGCATCGCGTACTCGGTCGACTGACCGGCAACGAAGATGGCACCAAGAACAAAAGTCAACAGGAACCACTCCGTCATTCCCCACTTGGAGAACTGGAAGAGGCGTCCGGTGCGGCGAGGCCGAAGGTTCTCCGCGTTGAAAACACCCATCTGGCAGCTGAAGGAGCTGGAAACCAGGATGAGCGTGTTCACCAGGGCGAACGGGAAATTCAGCTTGGCCGTTTCTTCAGCCCACAATCCACCAGCGGTGGAACGAAGGGTGAAGTACATGGCAAAAAGGCCGGCAAAGAACATCAGCTCGCTGGACAACCAAACCACGGTTCCTACAGAAACCAGGTTCGGTCGATTCAGCGTCGGATGCGCCGGGGTACTGGGGGCATGGGTCGCGGTTGTCACATAGACATTATGTCTATAAAACGCCAGCATTCCCAATGCGAAACTCCGATTCGCAGAACTTTTTCTACAAACTTGCGAAATTCCGGCATATTCACAGCTTAAACACAGTTCCGTATGCACAACACACTCGAAGTGTCAATGGTCACAATGGGCTTTGGGCACTGTATTTCGTCTAATATTTGCAGAGTGAATCCTCTCCAAAACCCATCTGACACAGCCCCCACCTGGCCGAATCTGATCGCTGCCTTGATTGCAGGGGAGGACCTGAGTCAGGAATCCACCCAGTGGGCCATGAACACGATCATGGCTGGAAACGCCACGGATGTGCAGATCGCAGGCTTCCTCGTTGCCTTGCGCGCCAAAGGTGAGACTGTCGCAGAAGTGACCGGCCTGGTGGAAGCAATGCTTTCCAACGCCCGTCCGCTGCATGTCGAAGGAGACGCCTTGGACATTGTTGGCACGGGTGGGGACAGGCTCAACACTGTGAACATCTCCACCATGGCCGCACTTGTGTGCGCCGGAGCCGGTGCAACAGTAGTCAAACACGGCAACCGGGCTTCCTCATCGGCCGCAGGCTCGGCAGATGTGCTGGAGTGCCTGGGTGTCAGATTGGACCTGAGCCTTGAGGAGGTGGCCAGGGCTGCGGGGGAGGTTGGCATCACCTTCTGCTTTGCCAACTACTTCCATCCCTCGATGCGTTATGCGGCAACCGCCCGCAGCCAGATCGGGGTGCCCACAGCGTTCAACTTCCTCGGTCCGCTGACCAACCCTGCACGCGTGGTGGCTTCAGCCATAGGCGTCGCCGACGCGCGCATGGCCCCGCTCATGGCGGGGGTTCTCGCTGCACGGAACATCCGGGCGTTGGTGTTCCGCGGCAGTGACGGCCTGGATGAACTGACAACGACGGGGACTTCCACGATTTGGGAAGTACGCAACAACGAAGTCCTCGAAAGCCACTTTGACCCGTTGGAGCTGGGTATTGCCCGGGCCACGATCGAGGATTTGCGCGGCCAGAACGCCGAGTTCAACGCGGACGTGGTGCGGCGCATCCTTGACGGTGAACGCGGTCCCGTGCGCGACGCCGTCGTGCTTAATGCTGCAGCAGGGCTGGTTGCCTACGACCGGAACAGCACCGGAACACTTCTTCAGCGGATGAAGTTTGCGCTGGCCCGCGCCGAGGCCGCGATCGACGGCGGCGCGGCGGCCAACGTGCTGAAAGGTTGGGTGGCGCTCTCGGCCGGGGAATCGGCGCAGTAGCGCACCGAATTATTTGGCAGGATCAGGCCAACGCCTGCGCTGTCTTGGCAGCGTCCCTGACAATGCCGGCATCCGTGGCGAAGTAGCTGTTGTCTTCTGCACGGGCTGAGGCAGTGAGTGGTTCAGGGGTCTGCAGATTCACGGTTCGCTTTGCCGAGAGATGTACGTCGTTGAGCCCTGCGGCGCGGAACACGGCAAAGTCTGAGGTCTTCACGCCGCCGCCAGCCATGATGGAAAGCCCGCCCTCCGCTGCCTGATACATGGCAGCCAGCTGCTCAACTCCTTCCCCTGCGCGTGAGGCTCCGCCGGAACTAAGAATGCGCTGCACACCAAGTTCGGCCAGGCGCGGCACGGCCGTGACGGCATCGCGCAGGGTCAGGTGGTCGATGGCCCGGTGAAAGGTGATGTGCATGCCTTGAGCGGCGGCAACCATGGCCTCAACTGCTGCGTAGTCAATCCCGTCCTCGGCTGTCAAGGCGCCGATGACCACACCGGTGGCCCCGCCGTCGTGCAGTTCCTTGATCTCCTGGACCATGAGGGCCACAGCGGCGCCGTCGTAGACGTAGTCGCCAGGACGGGGGCGGATCAGAGCATGGATGGGCAAGGCCGGCTCGGCGAGCTGGACGCTTTTGAGCAAGCCCTGGGAGGGTGTCAGTCCGCCAAGTTGCAGGGCACAGCAAAGTTCAATCCTTGCTGCTCCGTAGCTGGCTGCCAACTGGGCGCCGGGGGCATCTTGGACGGCAATTTCAAGGAACATCCGGGCGCTCAGTGGTCGAAGCCGAGGGAAAAGGCTGCGTCCAAGTCATGCTGGGAGTATGCACGGAAGGAGATTTGTGTCGTCGTGGAGACGACGGACTTCACCTTCGAGAGCTTGTCCGCAATGACTTCTGCGAAGTCTTCATGCTTTTGCACGCGGGCAATCGCGATCAGGTCCCATTCCCCTGTCACCGAGTAAACTTCGCTGATTCCGGCCAGTTCAGAAATTTCCTGGGCGGTCTCGGGGATTCGTGAGGCGTCGGTCTTGATCAGGACAAATGCGGTGATCACGGGGGAGGTCCTTGTCGTTTGGCGGGAGGGAGGGCAGAGCGCGGCTCATGACTTCGCACAAAATACCGCAAATTATTGCACTTCGATCGTAACCCAATCGATGCGCAAATCAGCCCTTGTTAGTGCGCCTGATCACGAGTGTTGCGAGGAGGCGGTGGCCGAGGAGGAAGGTGCCCAGCACTACGGTGGCGACGATGACAAAGGGAAGCTCGGCTGTATTTCCGGACGCGATGCGCAGGGCCATGCCGCCAGCTACCGTGATGAGCCACAGGAGTACGCCGTGGGGCCAGAGGCGTAGGGGGTGCGTCCAGGTCCGGCACACCAGCCAGCCGATGGCCAAGGATGCCAGGAACGGCCAGGCTGTTTGGAAAATACCCCCTACCGTGAGGCTTTCGGTGTGCGATCTGCGGCCAGAGATGGCAAACACCAACACGAGCACGATGTCTACTGCGGCGGCGTAGAGGAGTGTTTTGGATGTGGAACTTGAACTTGAACTGGATTGCGTCACGTGTGCAACTTTAGTCGCAAATTTCCCCGTAGTGTTGTCACCTCACGAGGGAGGAAACATGACTACTGCACGATGGGTGCTGCTGCATTCGGGCGCCGCGGCTTTTGGCCTTGGTGGGGTGGTTTTGTTCCTGTCCGGGACGGTTGCACTGACCAGTGGTGCATACGTCGCAGGGCTGCTGCCACCGGGTGTAGCCCTGCTGGCCGGGGCTGCTGCCTTCATGGTGTGGTTTGTGCTGTTTCTTCTCAGGAACGACGCCGTCAATGCCAAGCCGCGCCGTCGGCGGCGGTAAAGCAGGCCGGTGCGGCTAAACATGGGTGGCTGGGTGCCTTAGATGTACTTGAGGAATCGCTGGGGCGCATCCATGAATGAACGCCAGCTTTTCACCAGTTCCAGATCGTCCCACCCGTTGCGGCGCAGACCCCACGAACCCACTTCGTAGATGTCCGCTCCGGGCAGCGATGCCAACATCGGGGAGTGGGTAGAGAGGATGACTTGAGAGTCGCCGTCGTCCATCAGTTGCGTCAACACGCTGAGCAATGACAAGCAGCCGGAAAAGGACAGCGCCGACTCAGGCTCGTCGAGAATCCACAAGCCGCCGCCGCGAAACCTGTCGGTGACCAGCGCCAGGAAGGATTCACCGTGTGAGAGGCGGTGAAAGTCGATGTCGCGGCCGCGCATTTTCGGGTTGTCTGCAAGGTAGCTGAAGAATCCGTGCATGGTTTCGGCGCGCAGGAAATAGCCGTACCTGCTGGTGCCGGCATTCCGCAGGACCTCCAAGTGGGAGTGCAGGCCGGATTCGGTGGGACGGCTGTGGTGCATAGCGCCGGTGGAGCCGCCCTCGGGATTGATGCCGCATGCCATGGCGATGGCCTCCACGAGCGTGGACTTGCCCGAACCGTTCTCGCCGACGAAGACCGTCGCTGGTCCCAAGTCCAACCCCTCGGCAAGTATTTGCCGCACTGGTGGCAGCGTGGCAGGCCAGAGGTCGGGGTTGGGCGGGTTGAACGTGCTGGCTCCGACGTGACGCAGCGGAGTCTGGCCAAACATCACGGCAGATTTCCTTTCGTTGGTGCGGCGTTACTGGTGTGAGGGTGTCAGTGGAAGTGCGGCTGCGCAGTGCTGGGATCGGCGGCGACAATGTCGAGGCGTCCGTTGGCGATGAGGGATTCGATGGCCTCACGGTCCGCCCCCATGCCCCGGACGGCGGAACGGAACCTTCGAACAGGAAGTACGAACGGTTTGGCACATCCATCCTGGCGCGTCCCAGTTCGAAGCCCAACCGTCCCAGAAGCAGGGCTTGGAACTGTTCGGTGTCCGGCAGGGCGCCCGGGACCGGTGCGTCCTCATTGTGGGACGGGTGCGTTGGATCTGGAATGATGCGCAGCCGTGCGTCGGGGGAAGGGGTAAGTGCCTTCCCACGAGCCTAGCGGGTGCCCGGCCCCAGATTTTGGCAGTCATTTTTCGGCTGCAAGGCGGTGCAGGAAGACTAGAATTGTTAGTTGACAGAGGCAACCAACCACCCCTGCCGAGGAGTCCACCGAGGGGCTGAGCGACGTGCTTCAAACAGGGAAACCAATCAGTGAAAACAGGCAGCTCCGGCAGGCCCATGAGCTTGCCGGGCCGCACTACAAGTGGATTGCGCTCTCCAATACGACGCTGGGCGTGCTCATGGCCTCCATCAACGCCTCGATCCTGCTGATCGCCCTGCCGGATATTTTCCGCGGCGTTGGCATCAATCCGCTGGCGCCGGGCAACACGAGCCTGCTGCTGTGGCTGATCATGGGCTACATGGTGGTCACGGCCGTGCTGGTGGTCAGCTTTGGCCGCTTGGGGGACATGTACGGCCGTGTGAAGATGTACAACGCCGGTTTTGCCATCTTCACGGTGTTTTCAATCCTGCTGGCCGTGACGTGGATGCAAGGTGTCCCCGCCGTGTACTGGCTCATCATCATGCGCATCCTCCAAGGCGTGGGTGGGGCCATGCTCATGGCCAATTCCAACGCCATCATCACCGACGCGTTCTCGGTGGAGCAGCGCGGGCTGGCGCTGGGCCTGAATCAGGTGGCCGGGATCGCCGGTGCCTTCCTAGGCCTGATCATTGGCGGACTGCTGGGGCCCATTGACTGGCGGCTCGTGTTCCTTGTCTCGGTGCCCGTGGGCGTGTTCGGCACCGTCTGGGCCTATCTGAAGCTGCACGACAACGGCATCCGTCAGCCGGGGCGACTCGACTGGTGGGGTAACATCACGTTCGCCGTGGGCCTGATTGCCCTGCTGGTGGGCATCACCTACGGCATCCAACCCTATGGGAAGCACACTATGGGCTGGACGAACCCTTGGGTGCTGGGCGCCATGGTGGGCGGCGCGCTTGTGCTGGGAATCTTCGTCCTCGTGGAGAAGCACGCTGCCGACCCGATGTTTGAACTTTCACTCTTCCGTATCCGCGCCTTCACGGCCGGGAACCTGGCCAGCCTGCTCTCGGCCATCGGTAGGGGCGGGCTGATGTTCATCCTGATCATCTGGCTGCAGGGCATCTGGCTTCCGCAGCACGGGTTCAGCTTCGCGCAAACGCCGCTTTGGGCCGGGATCTACATGCTGCCGCTGACCATCGGGTTCCTTGTGGCGGGACCGGTTTCCGGCGCCATCTCCGACCGGCACGGGGCCCGGCTGCTGGCCACCGGCGGCATGGTGGTGGCGGCGCTGAGCTTCGTATGGCTGCTGTTGTTGCCGGTGAACTTCCAGTTCTGGACTTTTGCCTTGGCACTGCTGCTCAACGGCGTCGGCATGGGCCTGTTCGCCGCACCCAATCGTGCCGGGATCATGAACTCCCTGCCGCCGAACCGCCGGGGCGTGGGCGCCGGCATGAGCACCACCTTTCAAAATTCGGCCATGGTCCTGTCGATCGGGATCTTCTTCTCCCTTATGATCACCGGCCTGGCCCGCTCCCTGCCGGCCACCTTGACGGCCGGGCTGACCGCCCATGGTGTTGCCGCTGCCGACGCCGGGCGCGTTGCCGGCCTGCCGCCGGTCTCCGTCTTGTTTGCCTCACTGCTGGGCTACAACCCGGTGCAGACTTTGCTGGGCCCTGCCGCCCTGGCGCACCTTCCCGCGTCCGACGCCGGATACCTCACCGGCCGTGCGTTCTTCCCGGCCCTGATCTCGGGCCCATTTGCCGATGGGCTCGCCGTCGCGTTTGGTTTTGCCATTGTGGCGTGCTTGGTTGCTGCCGTTGCCTCGGCATTGCGCGGGGGGAAGTACGCGTACGGCGAGAGCCTCGGTGAAGGGGCTGCCTTGGTGGAAGCGCACGGCGGCGTAGGTGGTGCCGGCATCGCCCGGGGTGCTGTGAGTGCCGGGGGCGCCGCCGGGGTTACCGTAGGCGTCAAGGCAGCGGAGCCAGGACGGGGCATTGCGGCGGCAGTTGCTGATGCCAACGCTGCGAACGCTGCGGCGCCCGCTCAACGCAGTGGGCACAGGCAGCATTGGGGCGCCTTGTACTGGAGCAGTAAAAGCAGCAGATAACTTGTGCGCAGCCCACTACGCCTTGAACGCTGCCCAGGCGGTGCGCCGGCCGCGGACCTGCAGGTCCGTCCTGTGCAGCAGCGAGCTGGGCCCGGTACCGGAGAGCAGCGCATCCAAGGCGGCGAGGTCCTGTGCTCGGAGTGCCGCGCCTGGGGAAGTGTCATGGGTTGCGGGAGCGCCATCTCCTGCCAGCGCGGTGCGGATGCGGCCCAGGAAGTTTGCGGCGTAACGTGCAGTGGGTTCCGGTAGGGGGCGCCCCATGGTGTTGAATGAGCGTTGTTCCACCCTGTGGAACCCGGCCCGTTCGAGCTCCCCGCGCCAATCGGGGTGGGCATTCCACCCCTGGTGGGCCATGGCTGCGTGCAGCCGGGATTCCAAGCCCAGCTCGGCGGTGTGGCTGTCGGTGCCGTCCGCGGGCAGAAAGCTGGGCAGGCTGTCCATTTCCAGCACCACCAGCAAGCCCCCGGGGTTGAGTGCGGCATACATCCCGCCGATGGTGCGCTCCGGGCTGCTGACTTCGTGCAGGGACGATGACGCCCACATCAAGTCGGCGGTTGCGCTCTCAGGCCACGGCCCGTCAAGGTCCGCTTCGAGCGTGTGCACCCTGTCAGTGAAGCCCTCGGCGGCAGCTGCGGCACGTGTGGCGGCCAGCATGGCGGCGGATCTGTCGAGGGCAGTGACTGAGGCGTTGCGGAAGCGTCGGGCCAAGGCCACTGTTCCTGCGCCCGTGCCAGCGCCGACGTCAAGGATGGTCCGTGGTGCTGTTTGGGCAATCCCGGCCGCCCACTCGGCGGCTTCCTCCAGATAGGAGCCAAGGAGCAGGGCATCGAGGTCAAGCATCTCTGCCAGTCCTTGGCCGTGGTCGTGGCTGCCGTGCCCGCTGTGACCGTGGGCGGCATGTTCGTGGTTGACACAGCTGGTGTGCTGTTGGTCTTCTTGGGGTGTCATGCAGCCAAGGCTACATATGGTTTGCGCGATTGGCATAGACTATTGCGCATGACGCAAGAAGTGGATGTGGATGCAGTGATCAGGGCGCGAATCCGCAGCCTTCGCGTGGCCCGGGGCTGGTCGCTGGACAGCCTGGCGCAGCGCTGCGGGCTGAGCCCCTCAACGCTCAGCCGCATAGAGACCGGCCGGCGGCGGATTGCGCTGGACCAGGTGGTGCCCATTTGCCGCGCCTTTGGCGCCACGTTGGACGAACTCGTGGAGGCTGACGGCGATGCGGACGTCGTCATCCGGCCCCAGCCGGGCCACTCACCGGGGCAGACAACGTGGGTGCTCTCGGACGGCGATGGGATCCACGGCAAGACGGTGGCAAAAATGCGCATAGCCCCCGACCTGTCTGGAGGCGGCAACCGACTTGGGGTCCATCCCGGCCGTGACTGGTTCACCGTTTTGAGCGGGATCGCACGGTTGGAGCTGGGGGATCGCACCATCCTGGTCCATCCCGGGGAGGTGGCGGAATTCTCCACCATGGTCCCGCACGCCATCTGCGCCCACGAAGGGCCCGTGGAGATCCTCACCATCTTGAACCACGACGGCGGACGGGCCCACCTTCACGGCACGCACGCAATTGACTAAGTGCCCTGCCACCACGCGTGCAAGGATGGTTGCATGAAGTCAAACAACGTTCGGGCCTGGTCGCTGGCAGCCTTGTTGGCTGCCAGCGCGGTCAACCACGTGGCGAACCCGAAATTCTACTATCCTGTGGTTCCTGCAGTCCTTTGCACCGACAAGGAAGGGGCACTGGGGATCATGAAGAGGCGCCAATGGGTACTGGCCTCGGCCGCCCCTGAAGCATTGGGTGCGGCAGGTCTGCTGCTACCCGGCACGCGCAAGCTGGCCGCAACGGCCACCACGGTGATGTTCATTGGATTTACCTTCGGGCATCTGACAGCACTGCGCCACGCCTTCGGGCCGAAGGGCTCCACGGAGCAGCGGCGTATCCATGCGGTACGGCTTCCGCTGCAGATTCCGTTGGTGGCCTGGGCCTGGAAGTCCCGCGCATAGACTCTCCGGATGCCACCTCCCGGCAAGGGGTGGAAATCCCAGCGAAAAACCACACAACAGTCACCCAAGGAGTCCACGGTGGAAGCCACATCCGAGAATAATGCCGCCCGTTTCGAGGGCAAGCCACGGCTCGCACTGACCCCGCCCATGGGCTGGAATAGCTGGAACTGTTTCCGCTGCTACGACATCGACGAGGCAAAACTTTTAGAGGTCGCCG
>NZ_JAUNVV010000114.1 GCF_030540645.1 Arthrobacter sp. | reverse complement strand
GGTGACGAACCGGTTAGCGGCGTCATCATCGACTAGTCCCCACGCCCTCCCAACGGGTGTCCGCTCGCGTCGGGGCCCTCGGGCGCGTGGGCCCACCCAATCCCTCCCAACGCTCGCAAGCTCGCGTCGGGTCCCTCGGGATTGTGGGCCCACCACGTACCAAGACGGTCATGGCAGCGAAACGAACTCGGTGACCATGGAATCACGAGCCACTGCAGGTAAGGTTGAACAAGTGAGCAAAGGTATTCAAAACGGTCGATTGAGGATCGCAAGCGTCAATGTCAACGGCATCCGTGCCGCCTACAAGAACGGTATGGCTCCGTGGCTGGCGGAGCGCGATGTAGACATTCTGTGTCTGCAGGAAGTGCGTGCACCCGACGCCATCGTGGAGGGGTTCCTCGGCGAAGAATGGCACCTGCTGCACGCCGAAGCTGAAGCCAAGGGCCGGGCAGGGGTGCTGATCGCCACCCGCAAGGACGTGCTGGAGCCGGTGGCAACCCGTGTTGGCATTGGTGATGACTACTTCGCCACCACAGGACGCTGGGTTGAGGCCGACTACGAGCTCAACGGCGCGGACGGAACACCCACGACGTTGACGGTTGTCAGTGCCTATGTTCATTCAGGTGAGGTGGGCACGCCCAAACAGGACGACAAGTTCCGCTTCCTTGACACCATGATTTCCCGCCTGCCGCAACTGGCCGCCGGAAGCGACCATGCCTTGGTGGTGGGCGACCTCAACGTCGGGCACAAGACGTTGGACATCAAGAACTGGAAGGGCAACGTCAAGCGGTCAGGATTCCTGCCGGACGAGCGCGCCTACTTTGACAGGTTCTTTGGCGAGGAGATCGGCTACAAGGACGTGGCCCGCGAACTTGCAGGGGAAGTGGACGGCCCCTACACCTGGTGGTCCAACCGTGGACAGGCTTTCACCAATGACACCGGCTGGCGCATCGATTACCACATGGCCACCCCAAACCTTGCCAGCAAGGCGCTGACATCAGTGGTCGACCGGGCAGAATCCTACGAAGCCCGATTCTCCGACCACGCCCCCCTGGTTGTCGACTACAAGTTCTAAAGGACCCACGTTTCCATGAGTGAAATCTCTGCCCGCCCCCGCGTGTTGTCGGGTATGCAGCCCTCCGGCGATTCCCTGCACTTGGGCAACTACCTGGGTGCCCTGGTCAATTGGGTGAAGAATCAGGACAGCTACGACACCTTGTTCTTCATCCCGGACATGCACGCCATCACGGTGACGCAGGACCCCGCCGAGCTGCGTGCCCGCACCCGCAAGACTGCAGCGCAATACATCGCTGGCGGCATCGACGTGGAACGGTCCACGTTGTTTGTGCAATCGCATGTGCCCGAGCACGCCCAGCTGGCCTGGGTGCTCAACTGCATCACCGGTTTTGGCGAGGCGTCACGCATGACCCAGTTCAAGGACAAGTCAGCCAAGGGTGGTGCCGAGACGGCCAGTGTTGGGCTTTTCACCTACCCCGTGCTCATGGCCGCGGACATCCTGCTGTACCGGCCTGAAGGGGTCCCTGTTGGCGATGACCAGCGCCAGCACGTGGAGCTGGCCCGCGATTTAGCCAAACGCTTCAACCATCGCTTTGGCGACACGTTTGTGGTCCCGGAGGCCTTCATCCAAAAGGAAGGCGCCAGGATTTACGACCTGCAAAATCCGACGGCGAAGATGTCCAAGTCCGCTTCCGGCCCCAACGGTCTGATCAACATCCTTGATGAACCCAAGGTGACGGCCAAGCGCATCAAGTCAGCCGTGACCGACGCCGACACCGTCATTGCGCATGACCGAGCAGCCAAGCCCGGCGTAACGAACCTGTTGGAGATCCTCTCGACGCTGACGGACACACCGGTGGAGAAGCTGGTGGCCGGGTACGAAGGCAAAATGTACGGGCATCTAAAGGTGGATGTGGCCGACGCCGTGGTGGAACGACTTGAGCCCATCCGTCGGCGCACCCTTGAGCTGCTTGATGATCCAGGTGAACTTGATTCGCTGCTCGCCCGCGGTGCTCAGAAGGCCCGTGAACTCGCGTCGGTGACACTGGCGGACGTGTACGCCAAGGTAGGTTTCCTTCCACCGCTCGGGGCGGTCGGCTAGCCGTGCCGGGCATTGGTCAGAGCGGCGCCTCTGCGGCCCCACACGACGACAGCCTGGGGGTCATCATTTCCCTGCCCCCGGAGCTTGCTGCCGAGCTCAGCGCACGGCGCGCGTTCTACGCAGGCCCGGATGCCGCCGTCGTACCTCCCCACATAACACTGGTTTCCGGGATGGCAAGCCATTCGTGGGAGGAAGCGGCCGCGCATGTGCGCAACGTCGCGGCAGCGGGGGAGCCCTTTGCGCTCTCACTGCGCGGGACCGGGACGTTTGAGCCCGTATCCCCAGTGGTCTACTTGAATGTGGAGGCCGGGGCGCACGCGTGCACCACGCTGCACGGGGAATTGCTGGCCGGGCCGGTGGAGCATCTGCTGGAGTTTGATTTTCACCCCCATTTGACCATTGCCCACGACCTTGACGATGAAGCCATGGCACGTGCGAAGACGGAAATGGCCGGCTTTGAGGCAGAATTCCAGGTCAACAGCATAGGGCTTTTTGACTATGTGTCAGGTGGTTGGGCACTGCGTGAGGAGCTGAAACTTGGGGAAGCACGAAAACGCTGAATTCTTGCCGGTTGGCGGACAATTGCTGGGGTTGACGGCACCGGGGGTCAGGGGCAAGAGGCCCCTCGCAGCCCCGGCGAAGGCACCGCCAAGCCCGCTTGACCGGAGGGCGCTTGCGATGTGGTCCGCGGCAAGGCGGGCGGCCTTCCACGAATCACGCAAGCAGGGAAACATTGTCGCCCAAGCCAGCGCACTGGTCCATTGGGTTGGTGCGTGGGCGGCCAATATGTTTCCGTTGCGCGTGTGGAATTTGTACATCCGGCGTCGCGGTCCGCTGCTTGCCGCGGGAAACGCCTACCTCATGTTCTTCTCCGTTGGTGCCATGCTGGTTGCCGGCTTCGCCGTTTTTGGCATGGTCGCCGCGGACAACGAAGTGCTGCGCGACGCCGTCATCGATCTGGTTGCCAGCAGCACTCCAGGCCTGATTGACACCGGCGACGGTGGATTGGCCTCACCGGACCAGCTCCTGGGCACGGGCGGGTTCGGGCTGACCCTGATCATCTCACTGGCAGCCTTGTTCGTCACGGCAATGAGCTGGATCAACGGTCTGCGTGAGGGCATCCGGTCATTGCTCGGCCTGGCGAGGGACCGAACCAACCCGGTGCTGTCCAAGGTGCGCGACGGTTCGACCTTGATTATTTTGGCCATCGCCTTGGTACTGACAAGCATCTTGGGCCTGATCAGCACCGCCGCCATGGGCACAATCAGCGATTTGCTGGGTTGGGGAACGTTCCTGACCGGTGCCACGACACAAATAGGGTCCGTGCTGCTGATGTTCATCCTGGACTCGGCCGTGGCCATCATCATGTTCAGCATCGCATCCCGTGTGAGCATGCCACGCCGGGTGCTGTTGCTGGCAGCCGCGTTTTCCGGTGCCGGTGCCACCGTGCTGCGCTTCTTCAGCGCACTGCTCTTGAACGGCATCACCAGCAATGCCCTGCTGGCTCCCTTCGCAGTGATCCTGGGCTTGTTCGTCTGGTTCTACCTGCTCAGCCAGGTGTACCTGATCTCCGCTGCAATTGCGGCCGTCAGCGCGGCGGATCTAAGGAACCGGCCGGCCCCTCGCTGAGCCACTTGCCGGCATACGGTATTCGGCATACGGAACACAAAAGCGCCGCACCCTGATGGGGAGCGGCGCTTTTGACTGCCAGCTAGTCGGGAAGCCCCAGCCGGTCAGAAAATACTAGACCTGGCGGGACAGGATGGCCTGCTTGACCTCGGCAATGGCCTGCGTGACCTGGATGCCGCGGGGGCATGCTTCGGTGCAGTTGAAGACGGTGCGGCAGCGCCACACGCCTTCCTTGTCGTTGAGGATTTCCAGGCGCATGTCGCCGGCGTCATCGCGCGAATCAAAGATGAAACGGTGTGCGTTGACAATGGCGGCCGGGCCGAAGTACTGGCCGTCGGTCCAGAACACGGGGCAGGACGACGTGCACGCAGCGCAGAGGATGCACTTGGTGGTGTCGTCAAAACGTGCGCGTTCTTCGGCGGACTGCAGACGCTCCTTGGTGGGGGCGTGGTCGCGGTTGATCAAGAAGGGCATGATCTCACGGAAGGACTGGAAGAACGGCTCCATGTCCACAATGAGGTCCTTCTCCACCGGCAGGCCCTTGATGGGCTCGACCGTGATCGGCTTTGACGTGTCAAGATCCTTCAGTAGGGTCTTGCAGGCCAAACGGTTGCGGCCATTGATGCGCATGGCATCTGAACCACAGACACCGTGTGCACAGGAGCGGCGGAAAGACAGTGAGCCGTCCTGTTCCCACTTGACCTTGTGCAGGGCATCCAACACGCGGTCGGTGCCGTACATGGTCATGGTGAAGTCTTCCCACTTCGACTCCTCCGAGAACTCGGGGTCGTAGCGGCGAACACGCAAGGTGACGTCGAAGGTGGGAATTTCCCCACCGCCGCCCAAGTGGGCGGGCAACTTCACAACGGAGGCCGGCTCCGGGGCGGTTTCGGCAGTTTCTATGGGGCTCATTAGTACTTCCTTACCATCGGCTGGTAGCGCGTGATGACAACAGGCTTGGTCTCCAAGCGGATTCCGGCGATGTGCTCGGCGGAGCTTTCGGCGGTGACAGCAACATCCTTGAATGCCATGGAGTGCTTCATGAAATTCTCGTCGTCGCGGTCCGGGAAGTCCTCGCGGTAGTGCCCGCCACGGGATTCCTGGCGGTGCAGGGCAGCGACGGTCATGACCTTGGCCAGCTCGAGCAGGAAGCCAAGCTCCACGGCCTCGAGCAGGTCAAGGTTGAAGCGCTTGCCCTTGTCCTGGACGGTGATGCGCGAGTAGCGCTCCTCGAAGGAGGCGATGTCGGCAAGGACCTTGTCGATGGACGTGGCGGTGCGGAACACCTGCATGTTGGCGTCCATGGTGTCCTGCAGTTCCTTGCGGATCGCAGCTACCTTTTCGCCGCCGTCGGACGTGCGCACGTGCTCCAGAAGAGCCACCGTGTCAGCCTCCGGGTTCTCCGGCAGGTCCACGAAGTCGGCGCCCTTGGCATACTCGGCAGCGGCCACACCGGCGCGCTTTCCGAAGACGTTGATGTCCAGCAGTGAGTTGGTGCCCAAACGGTTTGAACCGTGAACGGAGACACAGGCAACTTCACCGGCTGCGTACAGGCCGGGGATGATGGTGTCGTTGTCCTGCAGGACCTCGGTGGTGATGTTCGTGGGAACACCGCCCATGGCGTAGTGGGCCGTAGGGAAGACGGGGACCGGCTCCGTGTACGGTTCCACGCCCAGGTAGGTGCGGGCGAACTCGGTGATGTCCGGGAGTTTGGCGTCAATGTGCGCCGGTTCCAGGTGGGTCAGGTCAAGGAGTACGTAGTCCTTGTTCGGGCCGCAGCCGCGGCCTTCACGGACTTCGTTGGCCATGGAACGGGCCACGATATCGCGCGGGGCCAAGTCCTTGATGGTCGGGGCGTAGCGTTCCATGAAGCGCTCACCCTCGGAGTTGCGCAGAATGGCTCCTTCGCCGCGGGCGGCCTCGGAGAGCAGAATGCCCAAACCGGCAAGACCTGTCGGGTGGAACTGGAAGAACTCCATGTCTTCCAAGGGGATGCCCTTGCGGAACGCGATGCCCATGCCGTCGCCGGTCAGGGTGTGGGCGTTGGAGGTGGTCTTGAAGACCTTGCCCGCGCCGCCGGTGGCCAAAATAACGCTCTTGGCCTGGAAAACGTGCAGTTCGCCTGTGGCCAGGTCATAGGAAACGACCCCGGCAATGCGCTTTTGCAGGTAGACGGTGCCGTCTTCGCGAGTGGCTTCTTCTTCAACGGTCAGCAGGTCCAAAACGTAGTATTCGTTGTAGAACTCGACGTTGTGCTTGACGCAGTTTTGGTACAGGGTCTGCAGAATCATGTGGCCGGTGCGGTCCGCTGCATAGCAGGCGCGGCGCACAGGGGCCTTGCCATGGTCACGGGTGTGGCCGCCGAAGCGACGCTGGTCGATGCGGCCTTCCGGGGTGCGGTTGAACGGCAGGCCCATCTTCTCCAAGTCGATGACGGCGTCGATGGCTTCCTTCGCCATGACCTCCGCAGCGTCCTGGTCTACCAGATAGTCGCCGCCCTTGACGGTGTCAAAGGTGTGCCACTCCCAGTTGTCTTCTTCCACGTTCGCCAACGCGGCGCACATGCCACCCTGAGCGGCGCCGGTGTGGGAGCGGGTGGGGTAGAGCTTGGTCAGGACAGCAGTGTGGGCACGCTGGCCGGATTCAATGGCGGCACGCATTCCTGCGCCACCGGCCCCGACGATTACGACGTCGTATTTGTGGACCTGCATACTGGATGCTCTTTCTCTCATTTACTGCATTAAAAGCTGGTGATCACTTCATGCGTACCCAAGCCGAGAGGCCTGGGAGTGTTCCCACAAGTTGAATTAGGGAACGGTGCAGAAGGATGGAAGGTCAATGACGGCGCCGGCGGGGCAGGGGTCAAAGGTGAAGATGACCAGGGTGCCCAAAACAATGATGACGGCGGAGGCAACATACAGCACGGCCTTGAGGGTCATCCGTGTGCCGTCGCGGTCTGCGTAGTCATTGATGATGGTGCGCACGCCGTTGCTACCGTGCAGCATGGCCAGCCACAGCATGGCCAGGTCCCAGATCTGCCAGAACGGATCGGACCACTTGCCAGCCACGAAGCCGAAGTCGATGGCGTGGATGCCCTCGCCAACCATCAGGTTCACGAACAGGTGCCCAAAGATCAGCACAATCAGCACCACGCCGGAGAGGCGCATGAACAGCCAGGCGATCATCTCAAAGCTGGAGTGGGAGGCCTTGTTGCGTTTGTACTTGGGTGACTGCGCGCTGTTGGACCGCGGCGCAGCGATTGAATCGGCGCTCATGCTAGTTTCCCCCCAAGTTAGAGAAGACGATGGTGAGGTGGCGGATCAGGAACGGGATCATGGTCACGGCCCACAGACCAAGCACAGCCCACAGCATCTGGCGCTGGTACTTGGGGCCCTTCTTCCAGAAGTCAACGGCAATAACGCGCAGGCCGTTGAAGGCGTGGAACACGATTGCTGCGACGAGGGCGGCTTCGCCCAGTCCCATAATGGGGTTTTTATACGCCCCAATGACTGCTGTGTACGCTTCCGGGGACACTCGCACCAAGGAGGTGTCCAGGACGTGCACCAACAAGAAAATAAAAATCACTACACCGGTAATTCGATGTCCCACCCAGGACCACATGCCTTCTCGGCCGCGGTACAGAGTGCCAGCTGGTTTTGTCGGCACTGAATAACCTTCCCTGCATCACCGTTGCGCTGGCGTGGTTCCACGCGGGGAAACGCACACGGCGTGAGCACTCATACTTGCTGCCTAATTTAGGCTTCGCTAACAGCATATTCAACTTAGGCGCTCCTTGCCGCATGCGACAAATCACAGCTTGGTCTCAAATGGCTGTTGCACAGTGAGTCTAGTGCCCCGCTGGCGCTCTGCCGTTGAAGCACGACGGCGCGCTGCCGGACTACGACCCTGGGTGGAAGTTTAGTGCCAAAGCGCCACGGCTTCCGCGGCTGGGGCCTGCTGATCGCTTATGGTTGTCATGATGAATACGCAAAATTTTCCTGCTCCCGGTCAACCTGCAGCGGACCCTATGGACAGGTTTTACGCAGTGATCCCGGCAGGCGGTGTGGGCACCAGGTTGTGGCCTTTGTCGCGGGCGGCGGCACCGAAATTCCTGC
>NZ_JAUNVV010000113.1 GCF_030540645.1 Arthrobacter sp. | reverse complement strand
GCGGCGACGGCGAGCGCCCACGGTGCATGGACGGGCATGCCGAAGGGGCTGTGCAGCACTACCCGCCAGTCGCCGAGCTCGTCGTGGAAGCGTTCCACCATGAGGGTTTTGTCATCCGGGACCTGGGTGGTGGCGGCTTTCTGCTCGTCCAGGTAGCCGAGGAGGTTGTTGGCGGCCCATTCGTCAAGGCCCGTGGCGGTGCAGCGGGCCAGGGCCCTTTTACGCGGTGCTGCACTGATTTCCCGGATGAATGCACCCAGCGCCCTGCCCAACTCCACCGGGCGGCCCAAGGAATCCCCCTTCCAGAACGGGAGTTTCCCGGGTTGGCCGAAGGCGGGGGAGACCAGCACCCTGTCAAAGGTGATGTCTTCAATTTTCCAGCTCGTGGCGCCGAGTGCGAAGACGTCACCAACTCGGGATTCGTAGACCATCTCCTCGTCGAGTTCGCCCACGCGCCGCCCACCCTTGGCAGCCTTTCCGGCTCCTGACTCTTCGGAACCAACAATGAACACGCCAAAGAGCCCGCGGTCCGGAATGGTCCCGCCGGACGTGACGGCGAGCCGCTGCGCTCCGGGGCGTCCTGTGATGGTGCCGGCGGTTCTGTCCCAAATGATGCGGGGGCGCAGTTCGGCGAACTCGTCCGAGGGGTAGCGGCCGGCCAGCAAATCCAAGGTGGCCTCGAACGCGGAGCGTGGCAGGGCCAGAAACGGTGCGCTGCGCCGCACTGTTTCAAACCAGACATCAACATCCAATGGCTCCAATGCCGTGGCAGCCACCGTCTGCTGGGCCAGGATGTCCAGCGGGTTGGCCGGGATGGACAGCGGTTCGATCTGACCTGCCAGCATCCGCTCCACCGTGACGGCCGAATGCAACAGGTCGGCACGATGCTTGGGGAAAAGGATCCCCTCTGAAATTTCCCCCACCTGGTGCCCGGCACGGCCCACTCGCTGCAGCCCGCTGGCCACCGACGGCGGGGACTCCACCTGGATCACCAAATCGACGGCCCCCATGTCGATGCCCAACTCCAAGCTGGACGTGGCCACCACAGCACGTAGCCGCCCGGACTTCAGATCGTCCTCAATCAGTGCGCGCTGTTCCTTGGACACGGAGCCGTGGTGCGCCTTCGCCAGTACATTTGCTGCCCCGGACACCGAACCAGCCTGCGCCATCATCTCCGCAGGCAACCTGGCGGGGGTCGGGGGACGAGGGGGCGTCGTGGGAGTCGGGACGTTGAGGGACAGCTTGCTGGGGGACCGGGTATTAGTGCGCCACCCAGTGTCGGAGGGGGCGCCGTCGTGCGTGTCATCACGTTCGTGCGTGGCTGAAGCCTCTTCGAACGCTGCCAGCTCCAGGCGCTCGGCATAGATTTCATTGAGTCGTCCGGTGAGCCGCTCGGCCAGTCGGCGGGAGTTGGCGAAGATGATCGTGGACTTCTTGGCCAG
Source organism: Arthrobacter sp. (assembly GCF_030540645.1). Taxonomy (GTDB): domain Bacteria; phylum Actinomycetota; class Actinomycetes; order Actinomycetales; family Micrococcaceae; genus Specibacter. The sequence continues at coordinate 6,428 of NZ_JAUNVV010000113.1, read as the reverse complement.
CACGGCGTCAACAATCTTCTCCTCCACATGCGGCCAGATGGACGTGCTGGGCTGGAGTGCCGGTGGCGGGTCCGCGTTTGGGTCGGTACTGTGGCCGGAGACCAGGGCTGGCAGCTCGGTCATGTCGGCCACGGGCACGGTGACGCGCAGGTTCCAGTTTTTGGCGCTGGGCGGGGCCACGATGGTCACTGGCGCATTGCCGCCCAGGAAGCGTGCCACGGCGGAATGCGGTTCCACCGTGGCTGAGAGGCCGATGCGCTGGGCAGGGGTTTCCAGCAGGACGTCCAGACGCTCAAGGGAAAGCGCCAAATGGGCCCCGCGCTTGGATCCTGCAACTGCGTGCACCTCATCGATGATGATCGTGTGGACGTCGGTGAGGGTTTCGCGGGCTTTGGACGTCAGCATCAAATACAGCGACTCCGGCGTGGTGATGAGAATATCCGGAGGGTGGCTGAGCATGCGTCGTCGTTCAGCGGCGGGGGTGTCACCGGAGCGCACCCCGACGCTGACCTGCGGGGCGTCCAGACCAAGCCGGCTGGCGGTCTGCATGATACCTATCAGCGGTGCGCGCAGATTGCGTTCCACATCGACGCCGAGAGCTTTCAACGGCGAAATGTACAGGACGCGGGTGCCTTGTTTCGTGGGGGAGGGTGTGCCGGCCCTGGCGATCAGCCCGTCCAAGGCCCAGAGGAACGCCGCGAGCGTCTTACCGGAACCGGTAGGTGCCACGACCAGCGAGTGTGCACCTCCGGCAATGGCCGCCCACGCGCCTGACTGGGCTGGGGTTGGGGCGCCGAACGCGCCAAGAAACCATTCGCGCGTGGGAGCTGCGAACTCGTTCATGGCGGTGTTGGAGGTGGTTTCCTGCACGGCTCCATCATGCCGCATGTCACCGACATTGTGGCACTGCCCATGGAAGAAATGTGGCGTACCGAGTCATGGAGCCAACAAAAATGTGAGTGCTGTCCGTGAGTGCCCGTGACTGGCGGTAATCTAGCTGTAGGAGTGGCAATGGATGCCGTTGCTGGTCCGTTGCAATAGTCTTGCCCGGCGATGCCTCCAACACCTGGAACGGGAAGGACGGCAAGCGCAGTGCGGACTCGACACGTGGGAAACAATTGGTTTCCCTTGCTTTGTTTGTCGCTACTTTTTTTGTTCTCCGGAGCCATCAGCATGATGGCTGAACGGGGCAACGGCGTGGATGCGCCCTTCTTCGTGGCGGGCTCCCTGCTGGCCGGCGCGTTGAGCGGCCTCTGGCTGTGGCGGAACCCTTCATGGCTCTTGGCCCCGCGAAACCACTACTTGTACCTGGTTGGCGGCACCGCTGCCGGCATTATTCTCAGTGCGCTCATACCTTTCCTGCACGGGGCTGGGCCATGGCTTGTGCTGGGTGCCGGACTAGTTGTGTACGGCTACTTTGAACGGTTTCGGCTGCTCATGACCGCGGGTGGCGCCTTGGCCTTCACGGGACTGCTGGCCATGGTCATCCACGCAGATGTGTGGGGTGGGGCGCTGCACCTGCTGACCACCGGAGTGCTGGCCTTTGCCGCCAACAAGCTTTACGAGTTGCGCCACGGCAGACGCCGGGAATCCCTGGACAGCCCGCCCGACTTCATCGGCTCCTTTGAAGAGTTCGACGAGGAAGAACCAGTTCAGTTCCTCACTTTGCCCAGAGGCAGACGCTAGGGCTGGAACGCGCCAATGCTCAGCAACTTGATGTCGGCATTGCTGCACGCGATCAGCGGGTGGGGGATTTCCAAGCTGTCGTAGGCGCTGGGCGGATACACCAGAATTGAATCTGCCTGAACGCGCAGGCAGGCCGCCTGATAGTTGTCCGCTTGCGTGTAGCGCAGAACCGCGGTTGCACTCTGCCCAGGGGCCAAAGTGATGGGCCCGGAGGACGGTGCCAAGGGGTCACGTTCCGCCGGAGCACCGATGGGCGTGCTGGTGCCGGCCAGCACCATGGACACTCCTGGGTAGCCGTCCAAGATGCAGTTGGTGCTGGAGCTGTTGGACAGAATCAGCTTCATGTAAATGTGCCCAGCTGTGCCGCCGCCCGTATCATCCAGGATGCCCGTTAACGACGCTGCCGTGCACAGTGCTACTACCGGGTTTGCTGGCGCACTGCTGGCAGAGGCGGGGGCGGTGCTGGCCGGGGACGACGTCGGTGCCTCAGCTGACGCGGATGCCGCCGTTGCGCTCGCCGTTGTGTCAGCGGTATTGCTTGTGCTGGCCTGTGGGGTGGTGGCCCCGTCGGAGGAGTTTCCCGGGCCGCAGGCAGCCAATGAGGCGCCAAGCCCAAGCACGGCGATCAGGGCAAACAGCCTTTTAGAAGAGCTTCGCTTGGCAAGGTCCCGCAGCGATGTAGTCATGGCACCACTGTTCCGCTCCTAGTTTCCAGAGTCAACTAGTCCAGCAGCCAAAAATGAAGCAGAAACCGGCCCGGCACAGCCGCACCTTCCCTGCACATGCGTGGATTCCCGGCTTGAACGCGGTTCATAAACCACGAACAAGCCGGAAAGCCACGTTTGTGCAACGATTCAGCGAGGTTACGCCTTGCGGCCGGTGCGCAGGAACGCCAAGCCACCCAAGATCAGCCCTGCCAGCCCGGCGCCCAGGCCCACCCAGGCAGCCCAGGAGGTGCCGCCGTCGTCCGTGGTGTGTGCGGCAGCCTCGGTGGACGCCGTGGCATCATGTCCGCCGTGCCCGTCGCCGGCCACCGCCGCACTGACAACAAATGCGGGTGCCGGCGCGTTCACGGAGTCGTGGTCGGCCCCGGCAGCCGGGATTTCCTTCCAGTCGGTCTGGCCCACTTCACACTTCTGCAGCGTGGGGAAGTTCAAGGTGGTCCCGGCGGCCTCGGGTAGCTGCACGGACAGGGTGAAGGCGTCACGCTCGTGGGCGTCCAGCGGGGTTTTGGCAGTGTACGTAATGGAGGAGACGCGTTCGCTGATCTTGCTGCCGTTGGCCAGTGTGCGCGGGGAGTCGAACTTCTCCATCGTCTTGCTGATGGCCCAGTTCGGGTTGACGGTGGGCGTGGCGTCGTTGAGTTCCTCAGGCAGTGTGATGGTCACGGCCGTGGTGGGTGAGCCGTCGCAGCCGTGGCCCACGGAAAAGGTGACAAGCGAGTACGCGCCGGCTCCGGTTTCAGTAGGGGTGGCGGTGACGTGGGCGGATGCGGCACCGAGGCCAAGCATCATCAATCCGGCGGTGGCCCCGATGGCGGCGGTGGACTTGAGGGTACGGGAAAAACGCATGGGTGGAACCTTTCGAAAGGGCAAGAATGCAGGGAGGGGCACCCTGCGAGGTTTTCGAAGGGCGCTAAGCGGGGACGACTGCCGAGAGGGGAGGCCCGCGGCGGGTGTCGGGGCGTTGATTGCGCCACGGTATACAGGGCAGGGGGTGCGAAATAATACCGGGTCGCGGACTGTGTGTTGGTGGGAGGAGAACCGCGGCGGCACGTTCGTATAGAGGCCGCAGCCAGCCGGCGAGAGACCAGAGAGCATTTTCACCATAGGCCAACAGACCGGCGGCAACCAGGGTGGCGGCAATGTGTGCAACCAGCATCCATCCGGACATGTGCGCTGCGTGGCCGAGAACTGCCATGCCGGGAGCGCCCGCCATGCTGGCAGCGGACATCACGGCAGAGGCGTGGGCTTCAGCGGACATTACATGCTGGTCGAGGGCCTCGGTGCCCGGAGCTGCAATGGGTGCGATGCCGTGTGAGAGCGTTTCAAATCCTTGGTGCAGAACAAGCTGGCTGCTGGCCAACAAGGCGACCATGACAGCCGGTGTCAGCCGAAACTTGGTGGCAATACTGGAGCACAGGATGTGCAGGGCAAGGATGGCCGCCATGATGGCCGGAGCCGGGAGGGCACCACCACCCAACAAGTGTGCGCCGGAAGCCAGGCCCAGAATCGTGGCGCCAACCAAAATAGTTCGAAGCAGCCTGAAAGGAGAGAACGGCACTCTGCTCCCTTCGACGTAGCCAACCTCGCTAGTTTATCCGGGAAGCTCCATGCTTTGCATCTTCTACTGCGCTGGGTTGCGCGCCTGCCGTGGTGCCTGCCGTGGCGACTGCGGCTAGTCCGGGTAGCCGCACAGAAAACATGGTGTTGCCCGGCGTGCTGGTGACGCCCACGGTTCCGCCGTGTGAGCGCACGATCGCCTGCACAATGCTCAACCCCAGCCCGGTGCTGCCCGTGGTTCCGGTGCGCGCCTGATCTGCCCGCGAGAACCTGTCAAAGATGATCTCCTGGAAGGAAGGGTCAATGCCGGGGCCGTTGTCGCTGACCTCCAGGACACAGCTGCCATCGGGCTTTTGTGAAAGCCCGGCATGGACGGCAGTACCGGCCGGAGTGTGCTTGGCAGCGTTCCCCAGCAGGTTCAAAATGACCTGGCGCAGAGCCGTCTCGTCGCAGAATGCCTCGACTGGTTCGTCCGGCACCGTGAAGCTCCAGCGGTGATCAGGGGTGGCCACCTGAATGTCACGCACGGCTTCCATAACCAGCGGGCTCATGTTGACGGGGTTGGGCAAAACCTTCATGATCCCGTTCGTGGAAGCAGCACCATTGGCGGCGCCACCGTCGGCTTGTTGGACTTCATCCAACCGGGCTAGGGTCAGCAGATCCTCCACCAGCCGACTCATCCGCACCGACTGGTCCTGCACGCGCCGCAGCGCCACCTGGCCGTCGGGACTCAGCGGCTCCGTCATGGAAAGCAGTTCGGCGTAGCCGCGAATCGCCGTCAACGGGGTGCGGAGCTCGTGGCTGGCGTCGGCGACAAAGCGCCGCAGCTTCGTTTCGCTGTGCTGGCGGGCTTCCAAGGCGTGCGAGACGTTCTCCAACATGGCGTTGAACGCGTTGCCCACATTCCCTACTTCGGTGCCTGGGTGCGACACCGCGTCCGGGACATGCGCGCTCAAGGCGACCTCTCCGGCGTCGAGCCTCAACGCGGCAACCTTCGTGGCGGTCTCTGAAAGCTGCTCCAACGGCCGCATGTTCCGGCGGATGATGATGGTCCCCAGCCACCCCAGCGCTGCGAGTCCGGCCAGTGAGACAAGGATGATCGAGAGCACCAGGGCGGAGAGGGTTTGATGCGTGGTGGCCAGCGGTAGGCCGGTGATGAGGGTGTCGCCGTCGGGTGTGGGGCGGGCCTGGAGCCGGTACTCGCCAATGGAGAGGTCCTTGCTGCGCAGTTGGCCGTTGATGGGCAGCGAGGCGAGGGTTTCGGCATCGGTCGTGGTGAGCTGCTGGCGTGTGCCAGTGCTGGACAGCATCCCCGCATAATGCACGACGCCGTTGCTCAAGACCGCGCTGAGCTGGCCGGCGCTCGTGGCCCGGGCATTGAGGGGGTCGGGCTGGGTGCCGTTGGAGTTGGCGTTGGTATAGAACGCGATGGTACGCCCGGTGGCTTGTTGCACGGACGTGTCCAACTGGTTGTTCAACGTGACGCTCAAGGTGGTGTAGCTGACGAAGCCCACCAGCGCGCAAATCACTGTCAACAGGGCTACCATGACGGCGACGAGACGGGTGCTCAGGAGCCAGGTGCCCGGGTGCAGCGCCTTGCGCAGCCCGGCGCGGGTGGCAGGGGTCGTGGGCTTGGCGGTTTTTTGCGAGGAGGGTTTTAGAGACATGGCTTGATCACGTAGCCGGAGCCCCTGACGGTGTGGATCATGGGTTCGTCAGTAGCGTCGATCTTCTTGCGGAGGTAGGAAATGTACAGTTCGACGATGTTGCTTTGGCCGCCGAAATCGTAGTTCCACACCCGTTCAAGGATGCGCGCCTTGCTCAGGACGTGGCGGGGGTTTTCCATCAGGAATTTCAACAACTCAAACTCCGTCGAGGTGAGGGGGATATCAACGCCGCTGCGTTGGACGTTCTTGGTGTCTTTGTTCAGCGTCAGATCTCCAACGGTGAGCAGGGCGAACTGCGGTGCGGTGACGCCGGAGCGCTGCACGATCCGGTGGAGACGCAGCAGCACTTCCTTCATGCTGAAGGGCTTCGCGACGTAGTCGTCGCCCCCGGCTTTCAGACCCGCTACCTTGTCTGCAACGGCGTCCTTGGCTGTCAGGAACAGAGCCGGCACGTCAGGGTGAATGGCGCGGATGCGACCCAGCAGTTCCACGCCGTCCATGCCTGGCATCATGACGTCCAGGACCAGCACGTCGGGGTTGAATTCCCGGGCAATCTTTAATGCAGCCAAGCCGTCATGGGCTACGGCCACGTCCCAGCCGCTGATTTCCAAGCCCCGGCGCATCAGGTCGGCCAGCTCCGGTTCGTCGTCCACCACAAGGGCACGGATGGGTTCGCCGTCGGCCCGGGTGAGCTTGGGGAGTGCTGCAGCGCGTGGTTCCATGACCTGATTATCTGACACTTGTCATGTGGGGCGCTGTGCAGTTCCTGAGCGTTGTCTGTGACCTACAATAA
>NZ_JAUNVV010000112.1 GCF_030540645.1 Arthrobacter sp. | reverse complement strand
CTGCGACAAGATCACCCCCGGCATGCTCATGGCCGCGCTGCGCCTGAACATCCCCACCGTGTTCGTCTCCGGCGGCCCCATGGAAGCCGGCCGGGTCACCCTGACCGACGGCTCCATCCGCTCGCTGGATTTGGTTAACGCGATCTCCGACGCTGTCGATGATTCCATCTCCGACGAGGACATCGACCTCATCGAGGCGAACGCGTGCCCCACCTGCGGCTCCTGCTCCGGTATGTTCACGGCCAACTCGATGAACTGCCTCACCGAAGCCATCGGCCTGTCCCTGCCCGGCAACGGCTCGCTGCTCGCCACCCACACCGCGCGCAAGGAACTGTACGAGCGTGCCGGTGCCACCGCCGTCGCACTTGCCAAGCGCTATTACGAGGACGACGACGCTTCCGTGCTCCCACGTTCCATCGCCAGCTTTGAAGCGTTCGACAACGCCATGGCCCTGGACATCGCGATGGGCGGTTCCACCAACACCATCCTGCACCTGCTCGCCGCAGCGCAGGAAGCGGGGCTCAAGTACGACCTAGCGGACATCGACGCGAAGTCCCGCCAAGTGCCGTGCCTGGCCAAGGTGGCGCCGAACGTGGCCGGAGACAAGACGTTCTATATGGAGGACGTACACCGCGCCGGCGGCATCCCCGCCCTTTTGGGGGAACTCAACCGTGGCGGGCTGCTCCACACGAACGTCAACTCCGTCCACTCGAACGACCTCACAGGGTGGCTTGACGACTGGGACATCCGGGGCGGCAAGGCCACCGACGCGGCCAAGGCCCTGTGGACTGCGGCCCCCGGCGGCCAGCGTTCTTCGACTGCGTTTTCCCAGTCGGCCGAGTGGACCTCCCTGGACACCGACCCCGTGGAAGGCTGTCTGCACGATGTGGAACACGCCTTCTCCAAGGACGGCGGCCTCGGAGTGCTGCGCGGCAACATCGCCTTAGACGGCGCCGTGGTGAAGACCGCCGGCGTGGACGAGTCCATCTGGACGTTTGAGGGACCGGCCGTAGTGTGCGAGTCCCAGGACGAAGCCGTGGAAAAGATCCTGAGCAAGGTAGTGAAGGCCGGTGACGTAGTGGTCATCCGTTACGAGGGCCCACGCGGAGGCCCCGGCATGCAGGAGATGCTGTACCCCACCTCGTTCCTGAAGGGCTTGGGCCTGGGGAAGGTCTGCGCGCTGATCACTGACGGCCGCTTCTCCGGCGGAACGTCCGGGCTGTCCATTGGCCATGTCTCCCCCGAGGCCGCCGCAGGCGGGACCATCGCCCTGGTGCAGGACGGAGACCGCATCCGGATCGACATCCCCAACCGGTCCATGGAACTGCTGGTCGACGAGGAAACATTGGATACACGGCGCGAGCTGCTCGAGGCCACCACCGGTTACCAGCCAGTCGGACGTGTTCGTGAAGTCTCCGCCGCTTTGCGGGCGTACGCCTCCATGGCCACCAGCGCAGACAAGGGCGCCATCCGCCAGATCCCGGAAGACGCCGTCTTAATGAGTGCACCGCGGGCATCGGTCCCTGTCCTGCTGTAACTACACGCGAGATGCCACTTGTGGTACCCAAACTTCGCTTTTGGGTACCACAAGTGGCATCTCGCGGCGGTTCAGCGTGGATCAGGCCACCCGGGTGCCCTTGGGGAGCTTCCCGGCCGGAGTTCGCAACGCCCGCCAGCACAGTGCCAGAACGCCCGCAGTTACCAGCAACTGCAATCCCAGTCCCAGCGGCCACAGCGGGGCTTCCTTGGAAAGATACTGCGGAGCAACCTTTCCGTTGGCACACTGGTACGTGGCTTCCGGACCTGCTTGGACGTAACGGGCGCTTTGGCTGATCATCTCGAACATTCCGCTCGTGTAATTCGCCTGTGCCGGAGTGTTTCGGTCCGGGTACGGAATGGCATCGGCCACCACCACAAAAGGATTCATGCCCAACATCCAGGCCACCCGCTCCGAGTGGGGCGCGGGTTGTTCTACCAGAGGTCCATAGCAGGCGTACTCGTTGTTCTCATCCGTGATGTCCTTGGGTTTGGGTGGTGCCGGGTATATGTCACCGTCCAGGTATTCTGCATCCGGTCCTTCCGGGCCTTGATACATTTCCATGTTTTTGTAATAGCTCTGGTTTGCCTCGACGGTCCCATTGCTGAGCATCATCCCTAGTCCGAACGCAATGAGTGTGCCAAAAGTTAACGCTGCTACCGTCAAATAGGTGACAACGATGGAGAAAAGCGGACGGTTTGCCAGCGCGGAAATACCAACTCCCAGGGCACATACGACACCTAGTTCACAAGCCAGCATGAGTAATCCAACCACTATGTAGCCAACGCCCAGGCCGCCTTGTGCAATGCCGAAAACCAAGAACGGCACGCTCACTACCAGAAATGCCAGTGCCGCAATCCATGATGCAAGAAACTTCCCCCACAAGAGCTGCCCGGGCCGCAGCAAAGTCACCTGCATGATGGCCAGAGTGCCGGCGGATCGATCGCCGCTGATGGCATTCGCCGAAAACGCAGGCGCCACCAACAAGCCAAAGAGTAGGACAAACGCCAAAACGGCCTCGAAGATCAACGGTCCCGGGCCGACTCTTCCAAATCCGGGATCAAAGTCATACCCGGACTGTGCCTTCCAGCTGATCCAGGTCAAGGCCGTCACCAGCCAAATGAGCGCAAACCAAATCGCCAGCATGATGTACCAGCCACGTGAACGCAGTCGCTGCCGCAGTTCCATCCCCACCACGGCAGAAATACCAGAGGAATACTGTGTCAAGCTCATGGCTGTTCCACCTCCATGCTCATGTAGGTCTGCTCCCAGGCACCCGTGGCTGGGGCAAAGGCGCACACGTCCACTCCTGCTGCCACCAAATCCTGCAGCAAGGAAGCTGCCTCCCGCTCCGAGCCCACACCCACCACCACAGAATCGCGGCGAGCAGACCCCATCTCAAAACTCACACCCAACGACGTCAGCGCCCCCGCCAACACGGCAGAATCAAGCGCTGCAATGGAATACTTGCGCCCCTGCCCGGCAGCCTGGTCCATGGATTGGGCCAGCACCGAGCGTCCTTGACTGACGAACACGGCTCCATCGGCAATTTCATCAAGTTCAGCCAGCACATGGGAGGAAACCACAACTACCTTCCCCTGTGCTGCCAGTTTCCGCAGGATCCTCCGCAGGGCTATCCGTGACCCCGGATCAAGCCCGGAGGCCGGCTCATCGAGCAGCAGCACTTCAGGATCGTGAATCAACGCACGGGCCAAACTGAGCCGCTGTTGCTGACCTCTTGAAAGGACCCTGGCTTTCTGATCAGCCAGCGAGGACAGGTTGACCAGCTCCAGCAGTTCCTCAACCCGGGCGGGAATCTGCATCTTGGGTAATTGGTAAAACCGGCCCATGAAGCTGAGGATTTCTCGGGCAGTGAGCGCTTCCCAGACACCCAAGGTATCCGGCATCCACCCAATTTTGACTCTCGCCGCCGCAGGGTTGCTGACGGGGTCAATGCCCATGACGCTGATGGTGCCGACATCCGGGGCCAACAACGACGCTAGCATCAGCAACAGCGTGGTCTTCCCGGAACCATTGGGCCCGATCAGTGCCGTCACCGCTCCGGCTGGCGCATGCAGGTCCATATGGACGACGGCGTGAATCTCACCAAAGCTGCGGGACAGCCCCGTAGCCCTCAAACCGTTGAATGGCACAGCATCAGCCCGATCAGTGCCAGCCATCTGCGCACCATCGGCGTTAGGCAGATCCTGCTGTGGTGGTGGTGGTTCCGTCATGATTCCCCTCCCAGTGGGCCGCAAATGCGGAGTTAAGACAAGCCTAAGGTGGGGCAGGCACCGAAGGCATCATCCCGTCGTCGGACTTTCCACTGCGAGCACAGGAGCTTCAACACACGTCCCAATGACCGCATCATGACCATGGAGTATCACTATGTGGATATCTCGATTCCGCGTTAGCCCGTGCTAACGCTAAACTTGGCTCAACTGCCTTCCGCGTTGATGATGCCGCACTGGCCCAGCGCCGTGGCGCGGCTCAGGCGTGAGTGGCAGCAAAAATTTTTCTCCCAGTGTTGCGATAGGTAAATCAATGAGCGTGCATCCATGAGCCTTATTGTTCAAAAGTACGGCGGATCCTCCGTGTCGGACGCCGAGGGCATTCTTCGTGTTGCCCGCCGGGTCGTCAGCACCCAGCAGGCAGGCCATGAAGTAGTCGTGGTGGTCTCGGCCATGGGCGACACCACCGACGAGCTGCTGGACTTGGCCGCTTCGGTTGCCGATCATCCTCCGGCACGCGAGTTGGACATGCTCATGACGGCCGGCGAGCGTATTTCCATGGCCTTGCTGGCCATGGCCATCAGCACACACGGCGGCGTTGCGCAGTCATTCACTGGTAGCCAGGCCGGCATGATCACCGACGGCATTCACGGCAAGGCCCGCATCATTGATGTTGACCCGCACCGCGTCCGCACCGCCCTCGATAAAGGCAAAATCGCCATCGTGGCCGGTTTCCAGGGCATGAGCCGCACCACCCATGAGATCACCACCATGGGCCGCGGCGGCTCCGACACCACCGCTGTTGCCCTGGCCGCAGCGCTGGATGCGGATGTCTGTGAAATCTACACCGACGTCGACGGCGTCTACACAGCTGATCCCCGCGTTGTCTCCAGCGCGCAGAAGATCAGCAAGATCTCCAGCGAGGAAATGCTGGAAATGGCTGCATCAGGGGCCAAGATCCTGCACCTGCGCTGCGTGGAATACGCCCGGCGTTTCGGACTGCCCATCCATGTGCGGTCCTCATTCACCGACAATGAAGGGACCTGGGTCCTTCCCAGCCCCGACGACAAAATCAAGATCTCAGAGGGAGTTGCCTTGGAGCAGCCAATCATCTCCGGCGTGGCCCACGACCGGTCCGAAGGCAAAGTCACCGTTGTCGGCGTGCCCGACATCCCCGGCAAGGCCGCCATGATCTTCGGCATCATTGCTGGCGCCCACACGAACATCGACATGATCGTGCAGAACATTTCAACCCGCGGCTCCGGGAAGACGGACATCTCCTTCACCCTTCCCATGGTTGAGGGCGAAGACGCTTTGGCAGCCCTGCGCGCTCAGCAGGACGAGGTTGGCTTTGAGGACTTGATCTACGATGACAAGATCGGCAAGCTCTCCCTCATCGGTGCAGGCATGCGCTCCAACCCGGGCGTCTCCTATAACTTCTTCAAGGCCCTGTCCGACGCCGGGGTGAATATCGATTTGATCTCCACCTCCGAGATCCGCATCTCCGTCGTCACGCGCGCAGACCTGCTGGACACGGCAGTGCGTGCGGTCCACCACGTATTCGGCCTTGACAGCGAAGACGAAGCCACTGTTTACGGTGGCACCGGCCGCTAGTCCCCACACCTACCCAATAAGGGGTGCATCCGGAACAAGAATCCGGACGCACCCGTTTTGGCATTAAAAACTCTTTCAAGAATCCCTGAATTTCTTGATGTACTTCCTAACGCTCTTCCGCGACTTCTTCGTCCTTGCGTTCAGCGTAATGGTGGCCGTCTGAGTCCGTGTGCTGTTCAAAGTGAGTCAGCTGTTCATCACTGCTGTCTTCGAAATCATCGTGGCGATGCACCACCGGGGAATCCACGTCGCCTTGGTCTGCGGGACCAAAAACCTTTTGGAACTTGTCGGTAGCGTGCATGACCTTGTCCACGAACTTATCTCCGCTTGTCATCATCAACACCCCCTCTCCACGTGTGAATGCGGTTGGGACGCCTTCAGCTTACGCCTGAACCTCACTAAAGACACGGGGTGGAGACGGCCAGAAATTCTAACGTAGGGACTTGTCGTTCGGGTCTTTTGGCACCAGGTAGGTGCTGCCGTCTGCCCTGGTAACCGTGACCCATTGCTCTGTGGCGGCTTGCTGGGAGACAAGCAACGCCTTGTTCTCATTCGTCATTTCATGGTCAAGGGGACTGCTGACGGCAGGGCCGAAAATAAAACGCAGCCGACCGGTGAACCGCATCAGTTTGTGCACGAACGGTGTCTTGGGCATCGGTGGCATTCCTTGCAGCTGGGACCCAAAAGTTGCTTTTAGGCACGTTGATTGTGGCAACTTCGCTCACTGTACACTGATAGTTAGCCCACTAACTAATTTTTGCAGAGGACGGCAATGAGTACCACTGAGGATGACCTGCTGTTGGAACGCCAGCTCTGTTTTGGCCTTTCCGTCGCCTCTAGAAGCGTCATTGCCGCCTATAAACCCGTGCTCGCCGCCTTACACCTCACCCACCCCCAATATTTGGTGATGCTGGCACTGTGGGAACACGCTCCCCGCCGAGTGAAGGATCTGAGTCAAACCCTGTTGCTGGAGTCCGCCACCCTCTCTCCGCTGCTGCAACGGCTGGAAATCCTAGGCTATGTCAGCCGCGAACGGGACACTGCCGACGAACGCGCCCTCGCCGTTGACCTCACCGAGACTGGGGCGGCGCTGCGCGAGCAGGCGCTCTCGGTCCCCGGCGCCATGATGGCCCGGCTCGGCCTGAACCGGGAAACCGCCCTGGCGCTGCACCATCGCATGATGGCCTTGATCGAAGCAGCTACCCACGCCGATGACCTTTCGGCTCCGATGGGCACCGATGTCGAGGACGAGGCAATGTAGGGGATGACGGATAATTAAACCTATGACCTTGGCCTTGCATTCCCTGACCGACGGCGCGTGGCAGGAACGTGCCGCGGCCCACCACAGCCGGGTGAACCGCTATGCCAAACCGTACCTGGCCCGCCGTTCTAGCAATCAAAAGCATCCCGTGGAGGATTTCCTCTTCACCTACTACACGCAAAAGCCTGGACAGTTGGCCCGCTGGCACCCGGGCCCCGGCGTGGTTCTCACCGGCACAGCTGCCGCCGAACGTCTGAATTGGAAGTTCTACCGCACGGCCGACGACGGCGAGCGCACGGCAAGCGGTGCACCCGGGGAGGGCCCCGCCGTCGTGCTTGATCTGGAAAAGTTTGTCGTTCAGCGCAAGGATGCCATCGATTTTGCCCGGATCATTCTGGGTCGCACGGCTGCACGTCCGGCACAGTTTGGTTGTTTTGGGCTGCATGAATGGGCCATGGTGTACAGGCAGGATGCCAATGCCGTCCGGCACGAATACCTGCAGCTGCGGCTTGGCTCCGAGGGTACGGACACGGTGGTGGAGGAGAACCGCATTCGCTGCTCGCACTTTGACGCGTATCGTTTTTACACTCCGCAGGCATCGGGGCTCAATGAGCTTGCACCGACGCGGGAGAACCAGCGCGAGATGGAGCAGCCGGGCTGCCTGCACGCGAACATGGATCTGTACAAGTGGGCGTACAAGCTCTCGCCCGCCCTGCCGAGCGAGCTGGTGATGGACTGCTTTGAGCTGTCGTGGCGTGTCAGGGCGATGGACATGCAGGCATCGCCGTACGACCTGGCCGAGTGGGGCTACCCGCCAATCCGCATCGAGACGGCCGCTGGCAAGGCCGACTACGTGGCGTACCAGCGTGGATTTGCTGCGGAAGCAGCAGTGTTGCGAGAGCGCCTGCGGGTAGCCGTGGAAGCCCTCCCCGCCCCCTAATACCGACGCTCCCGCACCTTCCGGGGTCTTTCTCACGACGCTCCTGCCGTTTCCGGCCTTGAACGCGAAACGCTCCCTCAGCAACTGAGGGAGCGTTTGCGATTTCACCCCTAAAACTGCAGGAGCGTTGTTGGGGGGCCTAGTGGCGGGCGCCTCGTACGGATGCCCTGCGCACGACTACCAATCCACCCAACAAGACCAACACTGCGCCAGCCAGACCAAGCGGCACCATGTTGAAGCCGGTGTTCGCCAGATCGCCAGCGGCCGGGGTGTTCGCCGATGCTGTGGTGCTCGCCGAGGTGGAGGCACTGGTTTCCGGCGTGGTGGCTGCAGGAGAGCTGACGGGTGCGGTCACAGTCAGTTGGATGCTGACCTCAACCGCTTCACCGCTAACATCCGTGCCCGAGATGACCACTGAGTGCTGGCCAGCCGGAACATTCGCAGGCACTGTTGCCGTCAGGGAAACCGTCCCATCAGCTGCGACAGTTGCACGGCCAAGAACCACAGGGTCTGAGTGCAGTGTGAACGTGGCAGTGGTTCCCGGCTTGAAGTTTTCGCCGGTGATGGTCAAGGGCTGACCCGCCACCAACTCCCCAACGCTTACGGCGCCTATGGCCTTGTCAGCTGCTGGAGTTGTTGTCGGTTCGCCTGTCTGCTCCGTCGTCGGCGTTGCCGTCGGTGAATGCGTTCACGCCGACGATGATCTGCTCGC
>NZ_JAUNVV010000015.1:9280-52699 GCF_030540645.1 Arthrobacter sp. | reverse complement strand
GTCAAGCCCGGCCGTGTTCTCTTTGAACTCTCCGGTGTATCAGAAGAGGTAGCACGCGAGGCATTGCGCCTGGCAATCCACAAGCTGCCGTTGAAAGCACGCATTGTGCGTCGCGAAGGTGGTGAGTAGAGATGTCAGTTGGTTCCAAGGAACTTGCCCCTGCACAGCTTGACGGGTTCGACAATGCACGTCTTGTTGAAGAACTCCGCAAGGCTAAAGAAGAACTGTTCAACCTGCGTTTCCAGTCAGCCACTGGCCAGCTGGAAAGCCACGGTCGCTTGCGCGTTGTAAAGCGCGACATCGCCCGTATCTACACAGTGCTGCGTGAGCGCGAGCTGGGCATTCGCCCGGACGTCGTTGCCGCTGCACCCGTGGAGAAGGCCTCCAAGAAGGCTGACAAGGAAGCCAAGAAGGCCTCCAAGAAGGCTGAAGAATCTGAGGAGGACGCCAAGTGAGCGATTCTGTAGACAACATTGAAGAAGGCGCCACGGCTGTGGTTCGTGGCGAGCGCAAGAAGATGCGTGGCTACGTCGTCTCCGACAAGATGGACAAAACCATCGTCGTCGAGGTCGAAGACCGCGTAAAGCACGCCTTGTACGGCAAGGTTCTGCGCCGGAACAAGAAGGTCAAGGCCCACGACGAAGAGAACAGTGCCGGCATCGGCGACATGGTTCTCATCAGTGAGACCCGCCCGCTGTCCGCCACCAAGCGTTTCCGCCTGGTGGAGATCATCGAGAAGGCCAAGTAAGCATTTTCAACGCTTTGCGTTGAGCTTGTGAACTAAACGCAGGGCCCGTCACCGTTCGCGGTGACGGGCCCTGCGTCGTTTAACCCTTCCACCACCCCGTGGTGTGGGGAAGGCAACGCCTGAGCGGGCTTACGGCGTAACGATTGGTTCCGGCATCGTGCTAGGATTGTCTATTGCTGCGCCTTTTCCGTGCCGCCGTTTTCGGTGGTGGAATCAGGTGGGCAAATACCTCGTAAATGCATCGTGCCACTACAAACTGCCGTCTGCCGCGTGTTTTTCATGCACCTGGCCGGATTGGAAAGTGCATTTGGCATGAAGCATTTAGGCGTGTTTTGGCAAAATCCAGGCGCGTCGAGAGACATCCCGAACAATACGTTCCGCAAGGCTTGTCCATAGCTGATATATGGCCAAGAACCGGCGCGACGAACAGGAGATTCTAGTGATTCAGCAGGAGTCGCGGCTTAAGATCGCCGACAACACGGGGGCCAAGGAAATCTTGACCATCCGCGTTCTCGGTGGATCCGGACGCCGCTACGCAGGCATTGGCGACACCATTGTCGCCACCGTCAAGGATGCAATTCCCGGCGGTAACGTAAAGAAGGGTGACGTCGTCAAGGCTGTCATCGTTCGCACCAAGAAGGAACGCCGCCGTGCGGATGGTTCCTACATCAAGTTTGATGAGAATGCAGCTGTCATTCTCAAGGCTGACGGGGACCCCCGCGGTACCCGTATCTTCGGCCCGGTTGGCCGTGAACTTCGTGACAAGAAATTCATGAAGATCATCTCGTTGGCTCCGGAGGTGCTGTAACTGATGGCAAAGATCAAGAAGGGTGACCTGGTTCAGGTCATCACAGGCGCCAAGGCTGAGCGTGGCGGCGACCGTGGCAAGCAGGGCAAGGTCCTGAAGGTCTACAACGAAACCAACCGCGTGTTGGTTGAAGGTGTAAACCGCGTCACCAAGCACACCAAAGCCGGACAGACCGAACGTGGCACCAACACTGGTGGCATCGAGACCGTCGAGGCACCCATTCACATCTCCAACGTTGCTGTAGTGGACCCGTCCACGAAGAAGCCGACTCGCGTTGGCTACCGCATCGAAACCGTTGAGCGCGATGGCCGCGAGCGTCAAGTACGTGTCCGCGTTGCCAAGACCTCGGGGAAGGACCTGCCATGAGCGCCGCAGTTGCAGAGAACACACCCAAGATCACACCCCGCCTGAAGACCCGCTATGCAGCGGAAATCAAGGCGACCCTGATCGAGGAATTCAAATACTCGAACGTGAACCAGGTTCCGCGCCTGGTCAAGGTCGTTGTCAACATGGGTGTTGGAGATGCCGCCAAGGACTCCAAGCTCATCGATGGCGCCGTCCGCGACCTCACAGCCATCACCGGCCAGAAGCCCCAGGTTTCCAAGGCCCGCAAGTCGATCGCACAGTTCAAGCTGCGCGAAGGCATGCCGATCGGCTGCCACGCAACTTTGCGTGGAGACCGCATGTGGGAATTCCTGGACCGTTTGGTCACACTGGCACTGCCCCGTATCCGCGACTTCCGCGGCCTCAGTGGCAAGCAGTTTGACGGCAACGGCAACTACACCTTCGGTTTGACCGAGCAGGTTATGTTCCACGAGATCGACCAGGATTCCATTGACCGCCCCCGCGGCATGGACATCACCGTCGTCACCACAGCCAAGACCGATGACGAAGGCCGTGCCTTCCTCAAGGCACTTGGCTTCCCGTTCAAATCCGAAGATAAATAATCTACGTAAAAGGTCCGTTCTGCGGGCGCGTCGTCCCGGCATTTGATGCCGGCGCGGGTGCGCTACGCGAAGGAAACCGTTACGAGGAAGGGCAAGCGCCCAAATGACAATGACAGATCCTGTCGCAGACATGCTTACGCGTCTGCGCAACGCAAACTCGGCACACCACGACACCGTGTCCATGCCGTTTAGCAAACTTAAAGGCCATATCGCCGACATCCTCAAGGCACAGGGTTACATCACTGCCTGGAAGGTCGAAGACGCCGAAGTTGGCAAGAAGATGACCATCGACTTGAAGTATGGCCCCGCACGTGAGCGTTCAATCGCTGGCCTGCGCCGCATCTCCAAGCCCGGCCTGCGCGTTTACGCAAAGTCCACAAACCTCCCCAGCGTGCTGGGTGGGTTGGGTGTCGCCATCTTGTCGACGTCTTCAGGTCTTTTGACCGACCGTCAGGCTGCCAAGAAGGGCGTGGGTGGGGAAGTCCTCGCCTACGTCTGGTAGTAGAGAGAGAAGGGAAAGAAAAATGTCACGTATTGGACGTCTCCCCATCTCCGTGCCTGCCGGCGTCGAGGTCAAGGTTGAAGATAACCTGGTTTCCGTCAAGGGCCCGAAGGGAACGCTGCAGCTTACTGTTGCCAGCCCCATCGCGGTTGCTCTCGAAGAGAACACCATCAGCGTTAGCCGCCCCAACGATGAGCGCAACTCGCGTTCACTCCACGGTTTGACTCGCACCCTCATTGACAACCTGATCATCGGTGTCACCAAGGGCTACGAGAAGAAGCTGGAAATTGTTGGTACCGGTTACCGCGTAGTCGCCAAGGGCGCGAACCTCGAGTTCGCTCTGGGCTTCAGCCACCCGGTTGTCATTGAGGCACCCGAGGGCATCACACTGGCAGTTGAGAGCCCCACTAAGCTCTCCGTGTCAGGCATTGACAAGCAGCAGGTGGGCGAAGTTGCTGCCAACATCCGCAAGCTGCGCAAGCCCGACCCGTACAAGGGTAAGGGCGTACGCTACGCCGGCGAAATCATCCGCCGCAAGGTCGGAAAGGCTGGTAAGTAACCATGGCACTGTCCGTAAGAGGAAAGTCCAAGGCCGCAGCACGCGGCCGTCGTCACCTGCGCGTTCGTAAGCGCGTCAGCGGCACCACTGTACGTCCGCGTCTGGTGGTCAACCGTTCAGCACGCCACGTATTCGTGCAGGTCATTGATGACACCCAGGGCCTGACCCTGGCGTCGGCATCGACCCTGGAAGCAGACCTGCGCTCATTTGACGGTGACAAGACCGCCAAGGCCAAGCGCGTTGGCGAACTCATTGCTGAGCGCGCCAAGGCTGCCGGCATCGAAGCTGTTGTGTTCGACCGTGGCGGTAACCGCTACCACGGCCGTGTCGCAGCAATTGCTGATGGCGCACGTGAAGGCGGTCTGGCACTGTGACCGAGAACACTAACAAGGAGAACACTGTGTCAGAAGCAACTGCAGCTGACGGTGCAGCCGCAAAGACCGAAACAGCTGCAGGCGCCGATGGCGCCCGTGGCCGTGGCGGTCGCGACGGTGCTCGTGGAGGCCGCGAAGGCGGTCGCGACGGTGGCCGTGGCCGCGGCGGTCGCGACGGTGGACGTGAGGCTGAGAAGAGCCAGTTCATCGAGCGCGTTGTCAACATCAACCGTGTAGCCAAGGTTGTCAAGGGTGGTCGTCGCTTCAGCTTCACCGCGCTCGTCATCGTTGGTGACGGCAACGGCCTGGTTGGCGTTGGCTACGGTAAGGCCAAGGAAGTTCCGGCCGCCATCGCCAAGGGTGTTGAAGAAGCCAAGAAGACCTTCTTCCGCGTCCCGCTGATTGGCAAGACCATTCCGCACCGCGTACAGGGTGAAGCCGCTGCCGGCGTCGTTCTGTTGCGTCCGGCTGCAGCTGGTACCGGCGTTATCGCCGGTGGCCCGGTTCGCGCCATCCTGGAATGCGTTGGCATCCATGACGTGCTGTCCAAGTCACTGGGTTCCTCCAACGCCATCAACATTGTTCACGCAACCGTTGCTGCTTTGAAGGCCCTGGAAGACCCGAAGGCTGTTGCGGCTCGCCGCGGCCTGCCTTTGGACGAGGTAGCTCCGGCCGTGCTGTTGCGCAATATGCAAAAGGCAGGTCTGTAATGACTACACCGAAAAATGTTCAGGTTTCTGCCAAGAAGCTTGAAATCACGCAGACCAAGGGCGTCATTGGCGTCAAGCAGAACCAGAAGGATTGCCTTCGCTCACTGGGCCTGAAGCACATCGGCGACTCTGTCGTCCGTGTTGCCGATGCAGTGACCGTTGGCATGATCAACACGGTTCCGCACCTTGTCAAGGTCGAGGAGGCTAAGTAAAAGTGGCTACTGAGAAGACTGTAGAAACTGCTGAAAAGCAGAATGCGCTCAAGGTTCACCACCTGCGCCCCGCACCTGGCGCCAAGACGGCTAAAACCCGTGTTGGCCGTGGTGAGGCATCCAAGGGTAAGACCGCCGGTCGCGGTACCAAGGGTACCAAGGCCCGCTACCAGGTCAAGGCTGGCTTTGCCGGCGGCCAGTTGCCGTTGCACATGCGCCTGCCGAAGCTGCGTGGCTTCAAGAACCCGTTCCGTGTGGAGTTCCAGGTTGTAAACCTGGCCAAGCTGAACGAGCTCTTCCCCGAAGGTGGCACTGTCACCATCGAGGACCTGGTTGCAAAGGGCGCCGTTCGCAAGAACCAGCCCGTGAAGGTGCTTGGCACAGGCGAGATCACCGTCAAGGTTGATATTGCTGCCGACGCATTCTCCACCAGCGCCGTTACGAAGATTGCTGCTGCAGGTGGAACAACCACCGAACTGTAAAAAGTTCACAAATGCGCACATCTAGCGACTAGACTCTTGGTGGGCGGAGCTTATGTTCCGCTCACCAGGGGTCTTTCGTTTTATCTAAACAGAATTGCGCAGGGTGTCCCTCAGTTCCCTTGAACTGTCATAGTTTCTATGCGAGCTGGATCACCCACTAGAATCATTCCTTGGGCTTCCATTGAGAACCCACCACCCTTACTACATATCAGGAGGACGCTTGCTTACCGCATTTGGCCGCGCCTTTCGCACGCCTGATCTGCGACGCAAGTTGTTGTTCACGCTGGGAATTATTGCCATCTTCCGCATGGGTGCGTTCATCCCATCGCCCGGAATTGATTACCGAAATGTCCAACAGTGCGTGAACGCTGCTGACACAAGCCAAGGTATCTACCAGCTTGTGAATCTGTTCAGCGGCGGCGCCTTGCTTCAGGTTTCCATCTTTGCGTTGGGAATCATGCCCTACATCACCGCGAGCATCATCGTGCAGTTGCTGCGCGTTGTGATCCCCCGCTTCCAGGAACTTCACCTTGAAGGCGCTCAGGGCCAGAGCCAGCTCACTCAGTACACGCGCTACCTCACCATAGCCTTGGGTCTGCTCAATGCCACCACCTTGGTGACGCTGGCACGCTCCGGTCAGCTCTTTGCCGGATGTGGTGCAGCAGGCAAGCCTGGTGCCTTGATACCCAACGACAACCTGGTCACCATCTTGTTGCTGATCATTACGTTGACAGCAGGATCAGGCTTGATCATGTGGATGGGCGAGCTTGTCACGGAAAAGGGTGTCGGCAACGGCATGTCCTTGCTGATCTTCGTAGCCATTGCAGCTCAGTTCCCCACCGCCCTTGGCGCTATTTTGAAGACCCAGGGTTGGGGCACGTTCCTGATCGTGATGGTCGTGGGCTTGCTGGTTGTTGCCCTCGTTGTTTTCGTGGAACAGTCCCAGCGTCGTGTGCCCGTTCAATATGCCAAGCGGATGATTGGTCGCCGCACGATGGGTGGCACCAGCACCTACATTCCCATCAAGGTGAACATGGCCGGCGTTATCCCGGTCATCTTCGCATCCTCGATGCTGTACCTGCCGGCACTCATTTCGCAGTTCGCCACACCGGCAGATGGCTCAAACCCGCCTTGGTGGATTGAATGGATCAACAACTACCTGACTCGTGGAGATCACCCGATCTACATGTTGATGTACTTCTTGTTGACCGTTGGGTTCACCTACTTCTACGTTGCGATCACCTTCAACCCTGAAGAGGTCTCCGACAACATGAAGAAGTATGGTGGGTTCATCCCCGGCATCCGTGCCGGACGTCCCACACAGGATTACCTGCAGTACGTTATCTCGCGCATCACGCTGCCGGGCGCGCTCTATTTGGGCATAGTCGCCCTCATCCCACTCATCGCACTTGTCCTGGTTGGGGCAAACCAGAACTTCCCGTTCGGTGGAACCTCAATCCTGATTGTGGTGGGTGTGGGCTTGGAGACGGTCAAGCAGATTGATGCGCAACTCCAGCAGCGCCACTATGAAGGGTTATTGCGATGACAAGAATGTTGATCATTGGACCTCCCGGGTCAGGTAAGGGCACACAAGCCGAACGGATCTGTGTGGAGCTTGGCATTGTTGCCATCTCCACCGGAGATATCTTCCGGGCCAACGTCAAGGGTGAAACCCCCCTGGGTCTGGAAGCGAAGAAGTACATGGACAACGGTGACTTTGTGCCGGACAGCGTCACGAACCGCATGGTTCGCGACCGGCTGGCACAAAGCGACGTGGTGGACGGGTTCCTGCTTGACGGGTACCCGCGCACCTCGCCCCAGGTCGATGAACTCGATGACATCCTGGCCTCTGCCGAGGTAAGTCTTGATGTTGTAGTCCAGCTCACAGCCGACGACGAAGAGCTCGTCAAGCGGTTGCTGGGACGGGCCGTGGAAACCGGGCGCAGCGATGACACCGAAGCTGTCATCAGGCACCGCCTGGATCTCTACCGTGAACAGACTGAAGTTGTAGTGTCCCGCTATGCGGAGCGAGGCATTCTGGCGAAGGTCGACGGTTTGGGTGAAATGGACGACGTGACTGCTCGCATCATGGACGCCATCAAGCAGGTCAAGACTGCCTAACGGCGGCAAAGCGTTTTCAAACGGTGCCATATAGGTACCCAGTTCTGAAGGAGGGCTCCTTCCCGCACTATGGGGAGGAGCCCTCCATCATTTCCTTAGCGAAAGGATTCTTTCATGGCGTTTGGCCAGCAAAGAATTGAATACAAGACCATCGAACAAATGCGCATCATGCACCGTAGCGGGCTGATCCTCGACGCGGCACTGAAGACCACCCTCGCTGCAGCAGTGCCTGGCATCACGACCGGCGAACTGGATGCGATCTTCGCGGCCGAACTGAAGAAGGCCGGCGCCACCTCCAACTTCCTGGGCTACTACGACTTCCCAGCCTCGATCTGCACCTCCGTCAATGAGGAAGTAGTGCACGGCATTCCCGGACCCCGCGTCCTGAAAACCGGCGACCTCTTGTCGATCGACGGCGGTGCCATTGTTGAAGGCTGGCACTCAGACTCAGCCCGCAGCGTCATTGTGGGCGGACCCGACCACGAAGACCCCGCGGACCGGCGCTTGTCAGATATCACCGAGGAAAGCATGTGGCGCGGTATCGCAGCCATGGCCGGAGCGAAGTACGTAGGTGACATTGGCGATGCCATCGACGACTACGTCACGTCCCAGCCCGGGCCGGAATTGGGCATTTTGGAAGATTACGTGGGCCACGGCATCGGCTCGGCCATGCACATGCCCCCGGATGTGCTGAACTACTCCTCCAAGCACCGCGGGCCCAAGCTGAAGCCCGGCATGTGCCTGGCGCTGGAGCCCATGCTGGTCCGAGGGGGGCTTGAGACGGTCACCTTGCAGGATGACTGGACAGTGGTCACCGCAGACAAAGCCCGCGCAGCACACTGGGAACACTCCGTTGCCGTGCACGCCAAAGGCATCTGGGTGCTCACCGCGGACGACGGCGGAGCGGAGCGCCTTGCGCCGTGGGGCGTCACCCCGGTCCCGCTGGACTAGTCCCCACGCCCTCCCCGTTTCGGTTCGCAGAGCGAGCCGAAATGGGGCCCCTCGGGCGCGTGGGCCCAACCGCCCCTACCAATGGCGTCCGCTGGCGCGATTTTTTGGGAACCTGGCAAGCGTGGGCCCACCCAGCCCCTCCTCATGGCGCCGGCCCGGGTAGGGTGGCCGGAAGACTTCCATACCCGGAGACCACAGCCTAGGAGTCGGACATGAGCGAACAGCCGGAACCGAGTGGCCCTGGATCCATCACTGATGTACCCGGCATTCGGGTAGGACAGGCTCGGCGCGACACCAACGGCTGGCTCACGGGTGTGAGCGTGGTTCTGCCACCTCCTGGGACCATCGGATCAGTTGACGTCCGTGGTGGCGGCCCTGGCACGCATGAGACGGACGCGCTGGACCCCACCACCATGGTCCCCACTGTTGACGCCGTGGCCCTGACGGGCGGTAGTGCCTACGGGCTTGCTGCCGCTTCCGGAGTCCAGCGTTGGTGCGAGGAGAACGGGCGGGGTTTTCCGGTCCCGGGTGGTGTGGTTCCCATAGTTCCCGCAGCCGCGATCTTTGACCTTGGACGTGGAGGCGACTTCGCAAAGCGGCCCAACGCCGACATGGGTTATGAAGCGGCACTTGACGCTGCAGGCTCAGCCGAGGGGGCCGACGTCGAACGCGGAAATGCAGGTGCAGGGACCGGTGGCGCCATTGGGGCAGGGAACTTCAAAGGCGGTCTGGGAACTGCGTCAGTGCGGCTTACGGGGGAGAACTCACACATTGTGGTGGGCGCCCTTGCCGTGGTGAATGCAGCCGGCATCCCCTGGCAGCCCGGTGCCGCCGCGATGATGCCGGGGGAGGGGCTGAATACCACGCTCGCAGTGGTGGCCAGCAACGCCACCCTGAGCGTCGCTGAAGCCAAGCGCACAGCCACTGCCGCGCATGCCGGCATGGCCAGAGCCCTGAACCCCGTCCACACCCTTGCGGACGGGGATACCATCTTCGTCCTGGCCACCTGTGCCGACATACTGGTGCTGAATCCGGACGTTCCTGTTGCCGCACTCATTGAACTTCAGTGTGCCGCGGCCGAAGCGGTTCGCCTGGCGATTCTCGACGGTGTGGCGCGGGCCACGGCGGTTGAAACTCCGGCCGGCACCCTCCGTCCATTCCCTGGCGGTTGACAGCACGGGCCAATTTAACTTAATGGTTAAATTGCACTAGAGTAGGTTGTTGGTTGTCTGTGCCTGCTCTTTTGTGGGGTGCGCAGCGGTGCTTGGCGTCACGCCATACATGCTGAGTGCGTTCGGACGAACAATAATCAGTAGCAAATCGAACGCCGATCTGAAATCGGTTCCTCTCGGGACTGCCTATGTCGGCGCAACAAAGTTAGCGGAGGATATGGCCAAGAAAGACGGGGTCATTGAGATCGAGGGCGTTGTGACTGAAGCGCTGCCCAACGCGATGTTTCGTGTTGAGCTGAGCAACAAGCACATCGTTCTTGCCCATATCTCAGGAAAAATGCGCCAGCACTACATTCGTATCCTTCCTGAGGACCGAGTTGTGGTGGAGCTGAGCCCTTACGACCTCACCCGTGGTCGTATCGTCTACCGCTACAAATAACCACAACTGCAATCACGCAAAGGAATGCCATGAAGGTCAAGCCGAGCGTCAAGCAGATCTGCGATAAGTGCAAGGTGATTCGCCGTAACGGTCGAGTCATGGTGATCTGCGAGAACCCGCGCCACAAGCAGCGTCAGGGCTAATTTCCTCTTCTTCGAGGAAAACCCGGGCGATTGCTCACGTAAGTAAATTAATAAGGCAGCACAAGTTGGACGAAGGCGGAGCAATTCGCAACCGGTCAACGGACCCCTGGTCGGAGGCCAGGGCCGCATCACACAAAAATGTGCGGGTGTACTGTCTACGACCTCCGGTTTACACAAGGAGCAGCCAAATATGGCACGTCTCGCTGGCGTAGACCTTCCCCGCGAAAAGCGGTTGGAAGTAGCGCTTACATACATCTACGGCGTGGGCAAGACCCGTGCAAAGAAAGTCCTGGCCGACACGGGGATCTCCCCGGACGTCCGCGTAAAGGATCTTTCTGACGCTGAACTCGTTCAGTTGCGTGACAACATCGAGGGCAACTACAAGGTTGAGGGTGACCTTCGACGCGAAGTAGCAGCAGATATTCGCCGCAAGGTTGAAATCGGCAGCTACCAGGGTATCCGCCATCGCCGCGGCATGCCCGTGCATGGCCAGCGCACGAAGACCAACGCACGCACCCGCAAGGGCCCGAAGCGTACCGTCGCAGGCAAGAAGAAGGCTGGCCGCTGATTTTCAGCGTGTGCCGCCACCTCATTAAACTTTCGTAGGAGAATAAAATGCCCCCAAAGACTCGTGGAGCGGTCCGTAAGCCGCGTCGCAAGGATAAAAAGAATATTGCGCTGGGCCAGGCCCACATCAAGAGCACCTTTAACAACACCATTGTTTCCATCACGGATCCCAACGGTGCAGTCATCTCATGGGCATCCGCCGGTGAAGTTGGCTTCAAGGGCTCGCGCAAGTCAACTCCGTACGCTGCACAGATGGCTGCTGAAGCCGCTGCCAAGCGCGCACAGGAGCATGGCCTTCGCAAGGTTGACGTTTTCGTCAAGGGTCCGGG
The DNA here is from genome assembly GCF_030540645.1 of Arthrobacter sp. Lineage (GTDB taxonomy): Bacteria > Actinomycetota > Actinomycetes > Actinomycetales > Micrococcaceae > Specibacter. The sequence continues at coordinate 41,635 of NZ_JAUNVV010000015.1, read as the reverse complement.
CTCGGGCCGCGAAACGGCTATCCGTTCACTGCAGGCTGCTGGTCTTGAAGTTGGCTCCATCTCGGATGTCACCCCCAGCGCCCACAACGGCTGCCGCCCGCCCAAGCGCCGTCGCGTCTAACGAGACAAACGAGCTGCGCAGTTGGCCTTCACCTTTGGTGAGGGCCAACTGCGCCGCCCGCAGCTTTCGTCAGTCGTCATTTCCACTACCTGTGTTGCGTCATATAGCGGATGCTCGCTGAAAGGAAAACCCAGTGCTCATTGCACAGCGCCCCACCCTCTCTGAAGAAGTAGTTTCCGAAAATCGCTCACGGTTCGTCATCGAACCGCTCGAGCCCGGATTCGGATACACCCTGGGAAATTCCCTGCGTCGGACCCTGTTGTCCTCCATCCCAGGGGCTGCTGTCACCAGCATCCGCCTCGATGGTGTGCTGCATGAGTTCACCACGGTCCCCGGTGTCAAGGAAGATGTCACTGAGATCATCCTGAACATCAAGGGACTCTCCGTGTCCTCGGAGCATGACGAGCCCGTCGTCGCCTACCTGCGCAAGCAGGGTCCCGGCGTCGTTACGGCTGCAGACATTGCACCGCCGGCCGGCGTGGAATTCCACAACCCGGACATGCACATTGCCACGCTGAACTCGAAGGGCAAGTTCGAACTCGAACTGACCATTGAGCGCGGTCGCGGCTACGTCTCGGCAGCTCAGAACAAGAACGCAGATCAGGAGATCGGCCGTATTCCGGTTGACTCGATCTACTCACCCGTTCTGAAGGTGACCTTCCGCGTGGAGGCCACCCGTGTTGAACAGCGCACCGACTTTGACAAGCTGATTGTTGATGTAGAGACCAAGCAGGCCATCTCCCCGCGGGATGCCATTGCCTCTGCCGGCACCACGCTGGTTGAATTGTTCGGTTTGGCCCGCGAGTTGAACACCGCAGCTGAAGGCATTGAGATTGGCCCGTCACCGACGGACGCCGCTCTTGCCGCAGACATGGCATTGCCGATCGAGGACCTGGACCTGACGGTTCGTTCCTACAACTGCCTCAAGCGTGAGGGCATCCACTCTGTGGGTGAACTCGTTGCTCGCTCCGAGGCTGACCTGATGGATATCCGCAACTTTGGTGCGAAGTCCATCGACGAGGTAAAGGCAAAGCTGGTTGAGCTCGGTCTGTCACTGAAGGATTCCCCTCCAGGATTTGATCTGGCCGCCCATGCCGCAGCCCTTGATGAGAACGACGACGCTTACGGCGACGACGAGCTCTAAAGTCGAACAACTAATTTTCTAGCCGTCCGGGAGAACACTTAGACGTGTTCTTTCCGGTTCGGCTGTCACTTGAGGAGAAACACCATGCCTACACCCGCTAAGGGTCCCCGCCTTGGAGGCGGAGCGGCTCACGAGCGCTTGATGCTCGCGAACTTGTCCGCCGCTCTGTTTGAGCACAAGCGGATCACCACCACCTTGACCAAGGCAAAGCGCCTGAGCCCCTACGCAGAGCGACTGGTAACTTTCGCCAAGCGTGGAGACCTCTCATCACGCCGCCGCGTTCTCGGCCTGATCAGCGACAAGGGCATTGTCCACGAGCTGTTCACCGACATCGCCAAGGCTGTGGAGAACCGCGAAGGCGGCTACACCCGCATAACCAAGATCGGCAACCGCAAGGGCGACAACGCCCCCATGGCCGTCATCGAGCTCGTTCTGGAACCGGTCAGCGCCAAGCAGGCCGTCGTGAAGGAAGCAACCGCTGCCGCCGCCAAGGCTGCTCCGGTTGAAGAAGTACCGGTCGAAGAAGTTGTCGAGACCGAGGTTGTGGCTGAGGAAGCCCCCGCCGAGGTTGAAGAGGCAGCTGCCGAAGAATCCAAGTAAGGCCCAAGCCATGGCTTGAGTTTTGCCAGGAAGGACCCGTCATCCCGTTGGGGTGGCGGGTCCTTCTGCACTGGGCTGTCCTGCAGGGGAGCAGCGGCTTTCGGAACTACGCCGGTGCGTCGGTAGAATTGGTTCATGCAAAATCCCCATCCTTCTCCGGAAGAACTAGGCCTTGTACGGGTCCGGCTGGACATTGCGTACGACGGTGGACCGTTCAGCGGGTGGGCCGTGCAGCCTGGGCTGGTGACCGTTCAGGGAGCATTGGAAGAGGCGCTGGCGATGATCCTGCGGCGACCAGTCCGGCTGACTGTGGCCGGGCGCACCGACGCCGGTGTGCACGCCCGCGGACAAGTTGCCCATCTTGACCTCAAGCAGGAGGAATGGGACTCCCTGAACCGGGGACACGACGTCGAGCCTTCCCTCGCTCTGCAACGCCGCATCAACGGGGCGCTGGGAAGGGTCCTGGGGAACCTGACAGGTGCCGTACAGGTCCTTGCAGTGGAGGCCGCGGCACCGGGTTTCGATGCCCGGTTCTCGGCGCTGTGGCGGCGATACAGCTACCGGATCGCGGACGGTTCCACTGCCCGTGATCCATTGCAGCGTGCACAAACGCTCTGGTTCAACCACGATCTTGACGTGGACCTGATGAACGCCGGTGCGGCGGAGCTGATCGGGCTGGGTGACTTCAAGGCTTTTGCCAAACCACGAGAAGGCTCCACGACCATCCGCACGCTGCAACATTTCGACTTCACACGGCAGGCTGATGGTGTGATTAATATCAATATCCAAGCCGACGCGTTCTGCCACAACATGGTGCGTGCTCTGACCGGCGCTGCGCTGCGTGTTGGGCGGGGCGTGGAAGGTCCGCATTGGATGCGCGAGCGTCAGTTGGCAGGGATAAGGGACGCGAAATCAGTGTTGGCGGGGGCGCATCCGCTGGTTTTCGAGGAAGTCAGCTACCCTGATGAGGCAGAACTTGGCGAGCGAGCCACACTCACCAGAGCGCGCAGGACTCATGCAGAGCATTCCGGCACCCCATTTTGACCGGAGGTGCATATTAACGCTATTGTTGGTAGTCGTTGTGCGTGTCCTATCCCGGTGCCACGCGCCCATTGCAGGTCCGGTTGCAGGACTACCACTGAATGGGCGTTATCGGGAAGTGTAAGGATGACTGGTGTTGGAGCCCTCACCTCTGTTCCGGTAAACGCATAGATAGCAGGTGTCAACCATCTGTGACACCACCAAAGAACAAGAAACGAAGGCAAAAACCGTGCGTACGTATACCCCGAAGCCCGGCGATATCACCCGTCAGTGGCACATCATTGATGCCAACGACGTAGTCTTGGGCCGTCTTGCCAGCCAGACCGCAACACTGCTGCGTGGAAAGCACAAGCCGACCTTCGCTCCCCATATGGACATGGGCGATTTCGTCATCATCATCAACGCCGAGAAGGTCGCCCTCACCGGCGCCAAGCTCGAGCAGAAGCGCGCATACCGCCACTCGGGTTTCCCGGGCGGTCTGTCCAGCGTGAACTATGCAGAACTGTTGGAGAAGAACCCGGTTCGTGCAGTGGAGAAGGCCGTCGCCGGCATGCTCCCCAAGACCAAGCTTGGTAATTCCCAGATCAGCAAGCTGAAGGTCTACCGCGGCGCAGAGCACCCCCATGGTGCACAGCAGCCCCAGACTTTCGAAATCACCCAGGTCGCCCAGTAGTCCTGGCCACCACCTAAATCATTTACCAAGGAGAATCGTGGCTCAGAACACTGAAGAGCTGAACACCGAGGCCGTTGTGGCCGAGGAAGAAGTTTTGACCAGCTACACGAGCGAAAGCTCAGCTGCATCCGATGCAGCCCCCAAGAAGGAACGCCCGGCACTGACCGTCTCAGGCGCTGCTGTTGGCCGTCGCAAGCAGGCAATCGCCCGCGTCCGCGTCGTACCCGGCACCGGCAAGTGGGTTGTCAACGGCCGCGAGCTGTCCAACTACTTCCCGAACAAATTGCACCAGCAGGAAGTGAACGATCCGTTCCGCCTCCTCGACTTGGAAGGTGCCTACGACGTTTGGGCCCGCATCCACGGTGGTGGCCCCTCCGGCCAGGCTGGTGCATTGCGTCTCGGCGTTGCTCGTTCATTGAACGAAATCGACGTTGAGAACAACCGCGCCATCTTGAAGAAGGCAGGCTTCCTGACTCGTGACGCTCGTGTCATCGAGCGTAAGAAGGCTGGTCTCAAGAAGGCTCGTAAGGCTTCGCAGTACTCGAAGCGCTAATTTCAGCGCTCCCACAAAAATCCCCGGTCGCACAGCGACCGGGGATTTTTTGGGTCCCGGTGCTGAAATTAGCGCTTGGCTCCACACACGCTATTTCGCCACAGGCCCGCGCAGGCACGCGGACTGTACGCGGTTTCGTGAGTATTGAAGCGGAGAGGCGCCAAAGTCGGGGTGCGGTGCATCGGGTGGAAGCCAGTATTCGCAGTTCCATCATTTAGACTAAAGGGGATGTCAAGATTATTTGGAACAGACGGTGTCCGGGGTTTGGCCAATGGCCTGCTAACGGCTGAATTGGCTCTCTCACTGGCCCAAGCTGCTGCGGTGGTATTGGGTCATCAGCAGATGAGCGAGGGAAAACGGCCACGCGCCGTGATTGCCCGTGATCCGCGGGCCAGCGGTGAGTTCATTGCAGCTGCCGTGGAAGCTGGCTTGGCTAGTGCCGGCGTTGACGTATACGATGCCGGGGTACTGCCTACACCTGCAGCCGCATTCCTCATCGCAGATCTGGGCGCAGACTTTGGCGTCATGATCTCCGCGTCACACAACCCTGCTCCCGACAACGGCATCAAGTTCTTTGCACGCGGCGGAACTAAACTGCCGGACGATGTTGAGGACGCCATCGAATCTCAGCTGGAACACAGCGCGTTCAGGCCTACCGGCGTGGACGTGGGCCGCATCCAGCGCTTCTCCGACGCGGAGGACCGCTATGTTCTTCACCTGCTGGGCACCTTGCCGCACCGTCTTGACGGCCTGAAGATTGTCCTGGACTGCGCCCATGGTGCGGCCAGTGGATGTTCCCCGCAGGTCTTTACCAACGCGGGCGCCCAAATAACTGTCATTGGCGCAAATCCGGACGGGTTGAACATCAATGACGGTGTGGGCTCCACCCACCTGGAACTGTTGCAGGAAACCGTGCTGGCCACGGGTTCGGACTTGGGAATCGCCCACGACGGCGACGCAGACCGCTGCCTGGCCGTGGATCATGAAGGCACCGTCATTGACGGTGACCAGATAATGGCCGTCCTCGCTCTTGCGCAGAAGGCCGCCGGGGAGCTCAAAGACGATGTTCTTGTCGCCACTGTCATGAGCAACCTTGGATTGAAGATAGCCTTGCGCAACGCAGGGATCACCATCCGTGAAACCGGTGTGGGGGACCGCTACGTACTCGAGGAAATGCGCCGCGGGGACTATACGCTGGGCGGGGAACAATCAGGGCACGTGATCTTCTCCAAGTACGCCACGACCGGGGACGGCTTGCTCACCGGTCTGCAGTTGGCCGCTCAGGTGGCCAAAACCGGCAAGACGCTCAAGGAACTGGCCGGGGCCATGACCAAGCTGCCCCAAATCATGGTCAACGTCAAGAACGTCGACAAAAGCCGGGCTTCATCCGTACCGGCCATCAACGCGGCAGTGGCCAAGGCAGAAGCTGAACTGGGTGACACCGGTCGAGTTCTTCTACGCCCTTCAGGCACGGAAGCATTGGTGCGAGTGATGGTGGAAGCCGCGGATGTTGAGACTGCGGAACGAATTTGCAATGACCTGGTGGCAGTGGTCAGGGCAGAGCTGACGCTCTAACAGATACTTAAAAGGTGAGGCGGCAACCCGGGTGGGTTGCCGCCTCAGTTGTTTATGGTGGACAGTTACAGCTGGCCACCGCGGTTGGTGGTGGTCAGCGCATTGCGGATTTCGGTGAGCAGTTCAATCTGCGGGTCAACCGCAGGCTCCTCATCCTTGATCCCCAGCTTTGCATTGCGGCGTGCAATCATGTGGTTCATGGGCACCACCACGATGAAGTAGATGGCTGCGGCGACAATGATGAAGTTGACCAGCACGGTGAGGAACACACCGAACTTGACGTCAACGCCATTGATTGACAGAACCGCAAAGCTGTCGAAGTTGGGGGAACCCACCAATGCCGCGATGAGCGGCATGATGATGTTTTCCACCAGCGAGTTTACGACGGCACCAAAAGCTGCACCAATAACGACGGCCACGGCAAGGTCTACGACGTTGCCCTTCATTATGAAATCTTTAAATCCCTTTAGCATGCAACTAAAATACCCCATTCGGTGGAATATAACAGGCAGCTGTGAAAATATTTGCTTCCGGCTGTCTACTTGTAATCGGGTGCTGCGGGCAGACCTGAGTAATTCTCGTAACTGTGAATTCCCCGCACCTTCATGTCCTGGCCCACGGAGACACCCAAATAGCGTAAGTGCCAAGGCTCCGCCAGATATCCGGTAACCGATTCTTCACCGGGGACGTAGCGGACCACGAAACCGTAGTCGGCCCCATGCGCGGCTACCCACAGTGCCGCACCTGTAGAGGCAAAACAGGAGGCAAAGTCGCAAGCCGTTCCCGCGTTGGCATCACCAATATCCATGGCCAATCCGGTCTGATGTTCGGAGAAGCCTGGCCGGGCAGAAGTGGAGTCTGCTGCAGCCACTCCCTTGGCAGATACATAGCCGTCGTAGACAGAGACCTGTGTGTCGTATGAGCGGTAGCTGCTTTTGATGGTGATGTTGATGCCTTCGCTTGCTGCGGCAGCAAACATGCGTTCCGCGGCTGCTGCGGCCTCAGCGCGAAGCAAGGGAGGTTCCGTCGAACCGGTGAGGACTCCAGGGGCTACCAGATCCGTTGGAACGTACTGCTGCGGAACGAGTGAGTGGCGTTTATTGACCAGGACCAGCGGGCTGGCTGCACTGTTGGTGTCCCATAGGGCTTTCTCCATGGGAAGGGCGATTCCTGAGGCGAATAATTCTTGAAGTGGTGAACCGGCCGCGGACCCGGCGATGAGTGGAGTGGCGGTCACCTTCGGCAAAGGCGAAAGGGAATTACCGGCACCGGAGAGCAAGGAGGGCGCTTCAGCACCCTGCTGGGATGCGGCTAACGGCGTTGTACCAGGCCCCGTTGACAGGGGAAGGGAGGCTGGCTCCGCGGCGGTGTCCGGCGTCGTCGACGATTGGGAAGTGGCGGGTGCAGCCGCAGCGGATGGGAGCAGTGAATCGGCTGACGAAGGGAGATTCAGCGCGCCGGTAACGAGAAGTCCAGCACCGGCCAATGTGATGGCAATGCCACCTGGTCGCGGCCAGGAAAGTTCACGCTTCAGCTTGGCCATCCGCGTTTGGCGGGGACGCCGGGCCTGACGAAAACCGGCAGCCTGCACTAGACCTTCCTCAACAGCATTCGCCGGATCGAGTGGTCGGCTTCTTTAGTGAGCACCAGTTGTGCACGGCCGCGGGTTGGGAGCACGTTCTGGATCAAGTTCGGCTCGTTGATGCTCTTCCAGATCCGTGAGGCGGTGGCTGTTGCCTCTGAGTCGGAAAGTTCGGCGTAGCGGCGAAAGTAGGAGTCCGGGTCGGCGAAGGCACTGGTGCGCAGTGACCGAAACCGTTCGACGTACCACTGCTCGATATAGCTGGTCTTGGCATCGACATAGATGGAAAAGTCGAAGAAGTCGCTGACGGCCAGCCCTGAACGCCCGTCGTTGCGGGGGCGGGCGGCGGCCAGCACGTTTAGGCCCTCCACAATGAGCACATCAGGGCGGCGAACCACCACCTCCTTGTCCGTTAGGATGTCGTAGGTCAGGTGGGAGTACATGGGGGCGCGGACTTCTTCGGCACCGCTCTTGACCGCGCTGACAAAGCGCAGGAGCGCGCGGCGGTCGTAAGATTCCGGGAACCCCTTGCGGCTCATGAGGCCGCGGCGCTCCAGCTCTGCGTTGGGGTAGAGGAAGCCGTCAGTTGTGACAAGTTCCACATTGGGGGTGTCAGGCCAGCGGCGGAGCATCTCGCGCAGCACGCGGGCGGTGGTGGACTTGCCAACAGCAACCGACCCGGCCACGCCAATGACAAACGGAGTGCGGGAGCCGCGTTCACCCAAGAACGTCGTGGTGGCGTCGTGGAGGTGTTCGGCAGCTCCGACGTACAAATTTAGAAGTCGGGAAAGCGGCAGGTAAACGTCGTGGATCTCGCGCATGTCGAGCTGATCGCCCAAGCCGCGGAGGCGCTGGACGTCGTCCTCGTCCAAAGGCTGCTCAATCTTGTTGGCTAGGCGGGACCACGTCTGGCGGTCCAGTTCCACAAAAGGGGACGCGCTGACGCTGCTGCCGGACTCGGTTCTTTGCGCTGTCACAAGGTCAATTCTGCCTTGTTTGGGGCAGTGTGGGAAACGATGAAGCTGGACAGTCCTTCGGGGCCTGACGCATTTTCAGTGCACCACCCTTTATAAGACGTAGTACGTCCTATAAATAATGAGGGGTTTATGATTGATTTTCATGTGTGGAATTGTGGGATACGCCGGTACCGCCCCGGCTCAAGGAACTGCTTCAGCTACGGGCCACAGCGCCCTCGATGTGTTGGTTGAAGGCTTGCGCCGGCTGGAATACCGTGGCTACGACTCAGCTGGCGTCGCCGTTGCGTGTGATGGCCGCATCGAGATGCGCAAGCGCAGTGGCAAGCTCGCCAAACTGCTCGAAGAGTTGGAACGGAACCCGTTGCCCGCCTCTACAACGGGCATTGGTCACACGCGATGGGCCACTCACGGAGGCCCCACGGATGCCAACGCGCACCCCCATGTGGTTGACGGAGGCTCCCTGGCCGTGGTGCACAACGGCATCATCGAAAACTACTTGCGACTAAAAGCGGAGCTGCTGGACGGCGGCTACACGTTCGCCTCTGAGACCGACAGCGAAGTAGCGGCCACCCTCTTGGGAGATATCTACCGCGGACTGGCCAGTGATACTGACGACGCCGGTGTACCCGGCCAGGCGTCCGGCTCACGCCTGGCCAGGGCCATGCAGTTGACTGCCCAGCAACTGGACGGCGCGTTCACGCTCGTCGCCACTCATGCGAAGGAGCCTGGGGTAGTGGTGGCGGCACGCCGGAATTCACCTCTCGTGGTGGGTTTGGGTGACGGAGAGAACTTCCTGGGATCCGACGTCTCAGGGTTCATTGACTACACGCGCAGGGCCGTGGAGCTGGGTCAGGACCAGGTGGTCACCATCACCGCCGACCGTGTCGAGATCACAGACTTTTACGGGGTCCCAGCCCAAGGGCGGGAATACAAGGTGGACTGGGACGCGGCCGCAGCTGAAAAGGATGGTTACCCGTCCTTTATGGAAAAGGAAATCAACGACCAGCCTGACGCAGTTGCGCAGACCCTGTTGGGCCGCAGCGACAGCGCAGGGAACCTGATCCTGGACGAGCTCCGCGTTGCCCCGGAAGTACTCAAGACCATCAACAAGATCATTGTGCTGGCCTGCGGCACCTCCGCCTACGCCGGGCAGGTGGCTAAGTACGCTATTGAACACTGGTGCAGGATCCCGACGGAAGTGGAACTATCCCACGAGTTCAGGTACAGGGACCCCATTGTGGATGACCGCACACTGATCGTCTCTATCTCGCAGTCAGGGGAGACCATGGACACGCTGATGGCCGTCCGGTACGCCAAGGAGCAGGGGGCCACGACCGTTTCCATCTGCAACACCAACGGCTCCACCATTCCCCGCGAATCCGACGCGGTCCTGTACACACACGCAGGCCCCGAGATCGCGGTGGCCTCAACGAAGGCATTTCTTGCCCAGATCACGGCCGCCTACCTCCTGGGACTTTATTTGGCACAACTGCGCGGAAACCTCTTCCAAGGGCAGATCAAGGACATTCTGGCCGAGCTTGCCAAGACACCGGCGAAAATTGCCAGTGTGCTTGCCCATGCAGACCAGATCAAGGAACTGGCCCGCAGCATGGCCGACACACGTACCGTGCTGTTCCTTGGCCGCCACGTCGGCTACCCGGTGGCCATGGAAGGTGCCTTGAAACTCAAGGAACTGGCCTACATCCACGCCGAGGGCTTTGCTGCAGGCGAACTCAAGCACGGTCCCATTGCGTTGATAGAGGAAGGGCAGCCGGTCATCGTCGTGGTGCCGTCACCGCGCGGGCGTGATTCGCTGCACGCTAAAGTTGTCTCCAACATCCAGGAAGTCAGGGCACGCGGAGCTAAAACCATTGTGATCGCGGAGGAGGGGGATGAATCGGTGCGCGCCCACGCGGAGCACGTGTTCTACATTCCCGAAACCAGCACCCTTTTGGCTCCGCTGCTGACCACCGTGCCGTTGCAGATCTTCGCCTGTGAACTCGCCACGGCGAAGGGGTACGACGTGGACCAGCCACGCAACCTTGCCAAGTCCGTCACCGTGGAATAGTACTGGTCCCGCAGCGGGGCCGCTTCACTGTTGCTTGCGCGGGTGGGGATAGGCTGGGGTCATGATTATTGGCATTGGTGTGGATGTTGTTGACATTGAACGGTTTGGGCGGCAGTTGGAGCGGACGCCGGGGCTGCTTGACCGGCTCTTTGTGCCAGCCGAGCGCGGCTTGAACACGCAGTCCCTGGCGGCACGGTTTGCCGCCAAGGAATCGGTGGCGAAGGCACTTGGTGCTCCGGCTGGCATGAACTGGCAGGACTGCTGGATCGGCCTTGACGAACACGGCCCCACCATCAACGTCAAAGGCACGGTGGCGGCGGTGGCCAAGTCCAAGGGCATCAAGCATTGGCATTTGTCCATGAGTCACGACGGTGGCATCTCCACCGCCATGGTCATCGCCGAAAGCTGACATGATCAGCGCCCACTCTGCGGCTTCCGTCCGCGCCGCCGAAGCGCCCCTGCTGGCGGCCGGACGTGGCCCGGAGCTCATGCGCACGGCTGCTTACGGCTTGGCTCAGGGCGTTCTTGCCACGCTGCGTGCAAGGGGCGCCATGGTGTACGGAGCACGTGTGGCGCTGCTCATTGGCCCAGGCAACAACGGTGGGGATGCGCTCTTTGCTGGAGCCTTCCTGGCTGCACGCGGGGCACGCACGACGGCGCTGCTCACCAGTGGCCGCACTCATCCCGAGGCGCTGGCTGCTTTTGCCTCCGCCGGCGGGCGGTGTCTTTCCCTGTCTGCCGACGCCGGCGATCCGACGTTGGCCGCGACTGGCTTCCTCGCAGCAGCCGGGGTGTCCGACGTCGTGGTTGATGGTCTGCTGGGCACCGGTGGCAGGGGTGGGCTGCGGGAGCCGGTGGCGTCAATAGTGGCGCGGCTGGAACAACTCTCCGGCAGTGCACGGCCAGCCGTTGTGGCCTGTGACCTGCCCAGTGGCGTGGACGCCACCACAGGCGAAGTCCATGCTCCCGTGCTGCGCGCTGATTTGACGGTCACTTTTGGTGCTCATAAGGCCGGGCTGCTGGCCTCACCGGGTGAACAGTTCTGCGGGAAAATAAGCCTTGTTGATTTAGGGCTCGGCAGCTATCTTGGTGAGTCGGAGCTGCTGCGGCTTGAACCGGCGGATCTTGCCGCCATGCTTCCCATGCCGAACGTTGCCGATCACAAGTACACCCGTGGCGTGGCCGGGGTTATAGCCGGTTCCGGGCAGTACCCAGGGGCCGGCATATTGGCCGTGGCTGCCGCATCGGCGTGCGGTCCGGGGATGGTGAGGTACCTGGGGCCGCCCTCGGTGGCGGACGCCCTACATGTGCGAAACCCCGAAGTCGTCTGTTCGCAAGACGAGCCGCAGGACGTCAGAGTGCAGGCGTGGTTGGCCGGACCGGGGATCGACGGCGATTCCCGGCAGCTGGGACGGGCCCGTGAAGCCATGGAGGCGGGGCTGCCCACTGCGGTTGACGCGGCTGCCTTGGACCTGGTTAATCCCGATGACGGAGCGAAGAATGCGCATCTGGTGCTGACACCGCATGCCGGGGAGCTGAGCGCACTTTTCGCCCGTTGCGGCATTGACATGCACCGTACTGACATCGAGGCGGCGCCGTTGGCTGCGGCCCGACGAGCTGCCCAGCTTTTTGGTTCAACTGTGCTACTTAAAGGGGCCACGACCGTGGTGGCGGCACCTGGGGGTGCTGTCTTCACGCAAGCCAATGGCACCCCGCGGCTGGCTGCGGCTGGCAGCGGCGACACCCTGGCTGGGATCCTCGTTGCCCTGCTGGCCATGGTGTCAGCCCCGCAAGACCTGGCAGCAACGGCGGCCCTCGCAGCGGCTCTGCACGGGGAACTGGCTCGCCACGCCCGTGCCCATGAACCATTGAATGCCGGAATGCTTGCAAACAGAATCCCCGCGGTGTGGGGAGCGCTTGCAGCCAGGGAACCAAACTAAGGGGCGCACCATGGACGTTTGGCCGGGCAAGGACTATCCCTTGGGCTCGCACGCTGATGGTAAAGGCACGAATTTTGCCATCTTCAGTGAGGGAGCAGCGTCCGTTCAGCTATGCCTATTTGATGCCGGGGGGGCCGAAACCCGTATTTCACTGGGCGAGGTGGATGGCTACGTGTGGCACTGCTACGTGCCGGGGGTCGGGCCAGGCCAGCGCTACGGCTACCGGGTGGACGGACCCTGGGACCCGGCCAACGGCGTGCGTTTCAATGCAGCCAAGCTGCTCCTGGACCCCTACGCCAAAGGGATCGACGGAACCGTGAATTGGGGCCAGCCCGTGTTCGCCTACCAACTGGGCGAACCCCGTGTGCGCAACGATGAGGACTCGGCCGCCCACACCTACCGCAGCGTGGTGGTGGATAACGAGTTCGACTGGAATGACGCGCACGGCAACCCCGATGTGAATCCCGAGGCTCCCTACCACCTGAGCGTCATCTACGAAGCTCATGTCAAGGGTTTGACTGAGCTGCACCCGGATGTGCCGCAGGAACAGCGGGGCTCCTATGCCGCCGTCGCCCATCCAGCAGTGGTGGAGCACCTGAAAAAGTTGGGTGTCACTGCGGTGGAGCTGATGCCTGTGCACCAGTTCGTGCAGGACGAGCGACTGCTGGAACAGGGGCTGCGGAATTATTGGGGCTACAACACGATCGGGTTCTTCGCCCCGCACAATGAGTACGCGGCCAGTACCGACCCCTGCGACCAGGTGCGCGAATTCAAATCCATGGTCAAGGAGCTGCACAAAAACGGTCTGGAAGTCATTCTGGACGTTGTCTACAACCACACGGCCGAGGGCAGCAATCTGGGCCCCACCCTGTCTTTCCGCGGTATCGACAACGACGCCTACTACAGGCTCCAGGAACAGAACAAGGAGCTGTATCTGGACTACACCGGCACTGGGAACTCGTTGAATGTCCGCCAGCCGCACTCGCTGCAGCTGATCATGGACTCACTGCGGTATTGGGTCAGCGAGATGCACGTGGACGGCTTCCGCTTCGATTTGGCAGCCACGTTGGCGCGTGAGTTTTACGACGTTGACAAGCTCTCCAGTTTCTTTGAAATGGTGCAGCAGGACCCCGTGGTGTCGCGGGTCAAGCTCATTGCCGAGCCTTGGGATTTGGGCCCCGGCGGCTACCAAGTAGGCAAATTCCCGCCAAAGTGGACGGAATGGAACGGCAAATTCCGTGACACGGTGCGGGACTTCTGGCACGGGGAGCCATCCACTCTCGGCGAATTTGCCTCACGGCTGACCGGTTCCTCCGACCTCTACGGACATTCAGGACGCCGCCCGGTAGCCTCCATCAATTTCGTCACAGCCCACGACGGCTTCACACTGCGGGATTTGGTCAGCTACAACGACAAACACAATGAAGCCAACGGGGAAGGCAACCGCGACGGTGAATCCCACAACCGCTCCTGGAACCACGGGCAGGAGGGCCCCAGCACCGACCCTGCCGTTCAAGAGCTGCGGGCACGGGCGCAGCGGAACTTCCTCATTACACTCATGCTCTCCCAGGGTGTACCCATGATCCTGCACGGGGATGAGCTGGGGCGGAGCCAAAACGGTAACAACAACGCCTACGCCCAGGATTCCCCACTGACCTGGATCAACTGGGAACAGGCCGACGCCGGACTCGTTGACTTTGTCTCCCGGCTGGGCAGGCTGCGACGGGAGCACCCGGTGTTCCGTCGTCGTCGGTTCTTCGACGGACGCCCAGTGGAACGCGGGGATGACGATGCGCTCGCGGACATTGTGTGGTTGCGCCCCGACGCGGCCGCTATGACCGGTCAGGACTGGGACAGCGGTTTTGGGCACAGCATCGGCGTGTTCCTCAACGGCGACGGCCTTCCCGACTGCGACGAGCACGGGCAGGAAGTGGTGGATGACTGCTTCTTGTTGTTGTTCAACGGCGGCGCCGACCCGGTCAACTTCACGCTGCCTGATGCCAGCTACGCTTCGCGCTGGGTGGTGGAAGTCCACACGGACGGGGTGTCCGGGAATGACTTTGCCGCAGGTGGCGCCGTGGCGGTGAGCGCGCGCTCGGCGCTGGTGTTGCGAGCCCCGGGCAGGGACTAGCAGCAGCACTCAGCATTGCGTGGCAAGATTGAGAGCATGACCTTTCACGCCGCGGAGAACCGCTATGAAACCATGCCATATCGCCGAGTGGGCCGCAGCGGGCTGAAGCTGCCGGCAATCTCGCTGGGCCTGTGGCACAACTTTGGAGATGACAAGCCGTTCGAGGTGCAGCGGGCTATTTTGCGGCGCGCCTTTGATCTCGGAATCACGCACTTTGATCTGGCCAACAACTACGGTCCGCCAGCCGGCAGCGCGGAGACGAATTTCGGCCGGCACTTGAAGGACGACTTTGCCGCCCACCGCGACGAACTCGTCATCTCCACCAAGGCCGGCTACCTCATGTGGCCCGGCCCTTACGGTGAATGGGGCTCGCGTAAGAGCGTGCTCTCCAGCCTGGACCAGTCGCTCACCAGGATGGGCCTGGACTATGTGGACATCTTCTACAGCCACCGCCCCGACCCGGGGACCCCCATGGAGGAGACCATGGGGGCGCTGGACCATGCCGTCCGTTCAGGCAAGGCGCTGTACGCAGGTATTTCGTCCTATACTCCGGCGCAGACGCTTGAAGCCGCACGGATACTGAAGGAAATGGGCACGCCGCTGCTCATCCACCAGCCCTCCTACTCCATGCTGAACCGGTGGACCGAGGACGGCGAGCCGAACCTTTACGAAGTTCTCGACACGGTCGGCGCTGGCTGCATCGCCTTCTCCCCGTTGGCGCAGGGCATGCTGACTGACCGCTACCTCAACGGTGTGCCGGCTGACTCCCGCGCAGCGAAGGAGCACTTCCTGCACGAAAACGATTTGACCGAGGACAAAATGGACCGGGTCCGCGGGCTCAACGACATTGCAGCCGGACGCGGCCAGTCCCTGGCGCAAATGGCCATTGCCTGGATCCTGCGCGAGCAATCCAAGGGGACCTCCGTCACCTCTGCACTGGTGGGAGCCTCCAGTGTGGCGCAACTTGAGAACACCGCGGCGGCCATCAACAACCTGGACTTCACGGAGGCCGAGCTGACAGCGATCGATGAGTTCGCCGTCGAATCCGCCATCAACCGGTGGGCGCAAAAATAGCCCATAGGGGTGCAGCCCAGCTGGGCTGCACCCACATGTGTGGCAAATGAAAGAGACTCCCGCACCCGAAGGGAACAAATTCGGGGCAGCGATAGTTGACTAGTATGGTTAGGGCGCCGTTGGGGCGTCAGGTCCGGTCGAAACAGCCGTGCGTCGTGCCTTTGCCTCAAGAGTAAAGGCGTGCGTCGACCATCACCGCAAAGTGAGAACCGGGCCAGTGTGATTTTTATGAAGGAGTTCCGTGTCCAATCATCCTATTCGGGTTGCCATCGTAGGCGTTGGAAACTGTGCCGCATCTTTGGTGCAGGGTGTCCAGTACTACCAAGATGCTGATCCCAGTGTCAAGGTTCCTGGCCTCATGCACGTCAAGTTTGGCCAGTACCACGTCAATGATGTGCAATTTGTTGCAGCGTTTGACGTAGACAGCAAGAAGGTGGGGCTGGACCTCTCCGACGCCATTGGTGCCAGCGAAAACAACACCATCAAAATTGCCGACGTTCCCAACCTTGACGTCAAAGTTCAGCGGGGCACCACCTTGGACGGTCTTGGCAAGTACTACCGCGAGACCATTGTGGAATCGGACGCCGAGCCCGTCGACATTGTTGGCCAGCTGAAGGCAAACAAGGTGGACGTGCTTGTCTGCTACCTGCCCGTCGGTTCCGACGCTGCAGCGAAGTTCTACGCCCAGTGCGCCATTGACGCCGGTGTGGCCTTCGTCAACGCTCTGCCCGTGTTCATTGCCGGCACCAAGGAATGGGCCGACAAATTCACCGCTGCAGGTGTTCCGATTGTTGGCGATGACATCAAGTCCCAGATCGGCGCCACCATCACGCACCGCGTCATGGCCAAACTGTTCGAAGACCGCGGAGTGGTCCTTGACCGCACCTACCAGCTCAATGTTGGCGGCAACATGGACTTCAAGAACATGCTTGAGCGCGAGCGCCTTGAATCCAAGAAGATCTCCAAGACCCAGGCCGTTACCTCGAACACCTCGGCCGTGCTTAGCGAGGACGACGTCCACATTGGCCCGTCCGACTACGTTGCCTGGCTCGATGACCGCAAGTGGGCCTTCGTCCGCTTGGAAGGCCGAAACTTCGGCGATGCCCCCGTCTCGCTCGAATACAAGCTGGAAGTATGGGACTCACCCAACTCCGCCGGTGTGATAATCGATGCCATCCGTGCAGCTAAAATCGCTCTGGACCGTGGCATTGGCGGGCCCATCCTCTCCGCCTCCAGCTACTTCATGAAGTCCCCGCCGGAGCAGTACGCTGATGATATTGCCCACGAAAAGGTTGAAGCCTTCATTCGCGGCGACATCTGATCCAGCCCCACCTCGCCACCGACGCTCCTGCACTTTCGGGTGTGTTGGCGGTGACGCTGCCGCACTTTCGGGTGGCAAACGCCGGATGCTCCCTCACCCCACGAGGGAGCATCCGGCATTTAAGGTGTGCTTGACGGTGGTGGAAATGGGTCAGTTGTTACGAGCAAAAACCGGCGCTGACTGCAGGATCCATCCAGGCGCCCCGCAGCGTCTTCTTGACAAGCCGGACCGCCCTGGTAAAACCGTCGGCAAGGTCTTCGCGGCCAAAGATGAGCACTGTCCAACCGGCATTTCTGAAGGCGCTGTCCCGGCGCTGGTCGCTGAGGGCTTGAAGCTCGTCCAGATGACTGCTGCCGTCGTACTGGATTGCGACCTTCCGCCTCCGGTATCCGAGGTCTGCAGAAGGTCCACCCGGCAATTCCCACAAGGTGAGCTGCAGACCTGGCTCCGGCAGGCCGGCGTCGAGCATGGCAAGGCGCAGTAGCGTCTCGGGGCCGGAGTCGGCGCCCACCCGCAGAAGGCTCAAGGCCTCACGCGCGCGGACAATTCCCTGCAGGTTTCGGTGCCCGTCCAGCATCGTCCGTAGCGAGGCAACCGTGGCATATGGTGTGTCGCGGCCCTCGAATACTGCGCGGGGCAGGCGGATCAGTTGGTCGCCGATGCACGTGAGCTCGGGCAGTGGAAGGACCCGTGCTAGGTCAAGCCACGTCCGGGCGCGTGTGCTGATCAGCAAGTCCCAGTCCGTCTCAACTTCCCCGGCACGGGCCAGCACCGTATGGCCGATGACGCCCTTCCTCCGGACGCCCACCAGCTTCCGTGGCTTGCTGAGGTGGAGCTCATTGGAATCTGACAACCATGGTGGAAGAATCAGCCCGTGCAGACGCGCCGCCGTCGTGTGTGAGATCCAGGCGCCCGGCGTTGCCGCACAGAGTGCCCGGGCCGCATCCCGCAGCTCAAAGTCCCAGGACGCCGGTCTGTACAGTCCGTGACCGACACCCACAAAGCTCTTGGACCGCAGTCGATCTGGTGAAAGCCCCAGCGCTTCGGCCTCGCGCAGGGTGAACGGGGTGCAAGGGAGTCGGGATTTCAGCGGTGCGTCCATGTAGATATTGTGGCCCTGATCGTGCCTTGGCCGCAGAAGTTATCCACAGGCGCCTCTGCACTATCCCCCATAGCTGTGATGGATGCGGCGGACAGTGCAGAGGCGTCGTGGGAAGTGGCTCCGAAAGTGCAGGAGGGTCGGGTGGGACCGCCCCGAAAGTGCAGGAGGGTCGGTAGGGGTTAGGGGGCGATCCAGAGGGTTGTCTCTGCCGGGATCGTCGTGGTCGCGTCGGCGGGATCGCCGGAGCTGAGCACCACTTTGGCTACGTCGACGCCGGATGGCAGTGGTGCGGGCTTGTTGGCAAAGTTTGTCAACACTTCCCAGCCGTTGGGGCGGCGGTAGTGCACCAACGGTCCGGATTCACCGCTGAGCCATTCCAGCGACTCCTCCGTCTGCAGTTTCCGTCGCAACGCCAAAGCGTCCCGGTACATTTCCAATGTTGAGCCAATGGTGCCGTCCTGTACGTCGGCGGCCTGCAACGCAAACCAAGAGGGCTGGGGCAGCCAAGGCGTGCCACCAAATCCGAAGTTCAGTTCCGTGGCGGACCAAGGCAGTGGCACGCGGCAGCCGTCACGGCCCTTGATCTTGTGCTGTGTGCGGAACCAGGTGGGATCCTGTAGGGCTGCCGCAGGTAGATCGGCCACTTCAAACAATCCGAGTTCTTCACCTTGGTACAGATAGGCAGATCCGGGCAGCCCCAGCATGAAGAGCGTCGCGGCACGGGCCCGACGCAAACCGCGAGCCAAGTCCGTGGCCGGAGTGACGCCGTCGCTCAGCAGCCAAGCCTCCAGAGTCTCCAAGGTGCTGTCATCAGGCAGCGCGTAGCGGGACGCGTGGCGGACAACGTCGTGGTTGGAAAACACCCACGTCGAAGATGCGCCGGATGCCTCGGCCTCGGAGAGGCATTTTTCGGCGATGGTGCGGAATTCGGTGCCGTCAAAGTGCGCCTGCAGGAGATCAAAGTTGAAGGCCTGGCCCAGCTCGGTGGGGCGGGCGTACTTCAACCGTCGGTCAGTAAACGGTACCCAAGCCTCGGCCACGGCGGCCTTGGGCGGGTCATATTCGTTGAGCACTGAACGCCAACCGGCGAAGATCTCATGCACGGCGTCGCGGTCAAAGAGCGGGTCACTGCCGTCGTCGACCAGGATCTCCAGTGCCGGCTTGGAGCGCAGCGGCAGGGACATGTCCTTGTCCAACGCATGCGCCACATCGACCCGGAAGCCGTCAACGCCGCGGTCCGCCCAGAAACGCAGCGTGGTGTGGAAATCTTCGCGCACTTCAGGGTTGTCCCAGTTGAAGTCCGGCTGTTCCGCAGCGAAAAGGTGCAGGTACCACTGGCCCAGCTGGCCGGCGTTCGGGCCCGCTGCCTCCTTCACCCGCGTCCAGGCGCCTCCGCCAAAGTGGGAGGGCCAGTCCGACGGCGGCAGCTCGCCTTCCTCGCCCAGCCCGTCAAGGAAGTGGTAGCGGGCGCGCTCTGGGGAGCCCGGAGCCGCAGCGAGTGCGGCCTGGAACCAGGGGTGCAAGTTTGAAGAGTGGTTGGGCACGATGTCCACGATGATCTTGATGCCGGATTCGTGGGCGGCGGCCACCATGGCGTCAAAGTCGTCCAGTGAACCAAGACGCGGGTCGACGTTGCGGTAGTCATCGACGTCGTAGCCGCCGTCGGCCAGTGCGGAGGGGTAGAACGGGCTGAGCCAGATGGCATCGATTCCCAGCGCCGACAAGTAGTCCATGCGGGCCGTGATGCCAGGCAAGTCGCCCATGCCGTCATTGTCGGAGTCGGCAAAGCTGCGCGGATAGATCTGGTACACGGCGGCTTGGCGCCACCAGGTGGCCTCGGGGTGGGTTGATGCTGGTGCGGGATTGCTCATGGAAGGGGTTCCTCTCGTCGTATCCGTGACGTTACCAACTTTGCGTGCGGCTTTGTTCCAAGCATGCCCGAACGCGGTGGGCTAGTATTGCAGAAACGCGAGGAGGCGTTGAAGTTGGGATGGTTTTGGACCTCGACGACGTCTGGCCGTGCAGCAGGCAATGGCGCAGCGTACCGCGCAAAGGCTCCGTTTCGTGTGGCCGTGGCCTCCGTGGCCTCGGTGACATGTACCGTATTGGTGGCCGGTTTGGCTGCCTGCTCAACCGCGCCCGACGTGCCGCCGAGCTCCAGCGCTTCCGTCCACACCACGCAGCCGGAGGCACCCGCCGTGACACCGTCCAACAGCATTCCCCCAGCAAACAGTGGATTCCCGTCAGAGCCCCCGCAGCCAGCGCTCGAGTCAAGTGAGCTTTCCATCGCCGTGACACCCTCGCCCGGTGCGCAGCCGCAGGTGTTCATCCTGGTGTCCGCCAATGGTGAGCCCGGGCCGGGGTCAACAGTCCCGGATCCCACCGCGGCGATGGCAGCCTTGGACCGCTACGGGGAAGGCATCTTTTTTCCTGTCCCCGGCCCGCAGCAAGCGTGCCTGGATGTTTTCAGTGGCCCGGAGGTGGCTGTTGTCACCGGCACGTTCAACGGGCGGTCCGTCAACGCGACCTTCAAACGCACGGACAGTTGCCAGACCGCGCGCTGGCAGGCACTGGCTCCGCTCTTTGGGGCTGTAGCTGGCGGAACCGGCGCGATCTAGCCTTTACGGACCGGACACAGCAAACTGTGTGCCAGAAGGTGCACATTAACGCCCGGGATGCGGGGGTTTCGTACGGTTTCTGACACACAGTTGCTGTGTGGGCGGCAGGGGATGCCTGCCTCTGGCCTAAAGTTTCAGGTCAGTGTGCATTGAATCGTCGGGAAGCTCCAACTGCTGGGGTTTCTGCTTGGGTTTGCCGGGGTTGGCTGGCTTATCCTTCTTATTTTTACCGTTGTCAGGAGCCACGGCGTTGCCAGCTGGAGTGACGATGACCGAAACGAATGTCTCGGTTCCGCTGTCTCCGAATGTCACGCGTCCAATGTAGGAGCCGGTTTCCAGCCCGAACCAAGTCAGGACCACGGAGCCTGATTGGCCGTTCGCCAGTTTCAGCGGGTTCGGAGCCACAGTGGCATTGCCGGAGTTGGCCCCCAGCACGGCCGCATCCACGGTTGCGTTGACTGCGGCACCGCCGTTGCTGGAATACAGGTTGGCGAGGATGGTGTACGTTCCCGGCGCAGGGTTCGGCAGTGACAGAGTTTCACTGGCCGAGCCCGTCCTCACATCGGAGTACGTTCCGGAAGGGTTGAAGACGATCATGTCGAAGTCGGCCGTAGGCTCAGAGGAGATGACGGAGAACTTCGCCAGCTTGGCTCCTTCCGGGACAGTCACGGTCTTCAGGAAATTCGACTTGTTCAC
Organism: Arthrobacter sp.; assembly: GCF_030540645.1. Lineage (GTDB taxonomy): Bacteria > Actinomycetota > Actinomycetes > Actinomycetales > Micrococcaceae > Specibacter. Next base: position 20,419 of record NZ_JAUNVV010000015.1, on the reverse strand, counting down.
TGTCACCGCCAATGGGCCCGGAACCAGGGAAATCGGGGTGGAATCAGCCTTGGACAACCCATCCAAGGTGACCGCGATGGGGGCGTTGGTTCCGGATGTCACCGGAATCTTACCGCTGCCGTTGACGCCCTTGGAGGAAAACGCAATGTTCTGATCCGCGAGCACCGGCAACGGTCGCACGGCAATGGGGGAGGCCACATTCTTGCCGGCCCCCTGCCAAACCAGGTTGCCGGTGGCAAATTCACTCAACGGTGCCGTGGCATTTTCGAAGGTCACTTTGAAACTTCGTTGTTCTCCGGCATAGCTAAAGTTCAGCACCGGAGGGGTGACCGTGACATCCACGCCGGGGATACTTGCGCTGGCACGGTAGAGACCCGGGGTCAGCGCGGTCAGCGTACGGGTGACGGTGACTTTTCCGGTCAGACTGCCGACGGCGAACGAAGCCACGTTCATGTCGCGTGCCGGGGTGCTGCCCAATCCCGGGATGCCCAGGTCCAAGCCTGTGCCCTGCACGAACTTCAAGTAGTCATCGACGCCGGCATCGTAAACCAGCCCTGGTTCCAGGGCATTGGCTACGGCCACCTGCCCTGCGCCAGTGGCAAATACGCCGGTGTTCTTCGTCCCGTCCTCGTTGACCACATCAGAGGCGGTGGTCATCATGGCTGACTTGACCGTTGCCGGGGACCATAGTGGGTTCTTGGAAAGGAGCAGAGCTCCAAATCCGGCAACGTGCGGGGCAGCCATCGAAGTTCCTGACATCATGCCAAACTGGGCACCGTCCGAACCAATGGGAGAAACCCCTGCCAATACGTTGACTCCGGGTGCTGCGACGTCGGGCTTGAGTAGGTCTGAATCCGTGGCCGTGAGTGGTCCGCGGGAAGAGAAGCCAGCAATCTGTGGCTGTGGGTCAACAGGCAGCCCCGTGGTGTCCTTGTCGACGAGGGCTACCAAAATGTCCGGATTGGCCGTGACCTTGTCCTTGATCTCCTGACTGGCCGGCGGGTTGACGTGGACGGTGGGGACCGCGTGGAGGTCCAGGTCCTCGGACCCGCTGATGATGTTGACCAGAATCATGCCGATGCCGCCAGCGCGCTTGACCTCGGCGCTCTTGGCAACGCGGTCAAATACGCCGCGGTCGCAAACCACCACTTTGCCAGTCACTTTGGCTGCATCCAGCGAGTCCGGACCGCAAAGCTCCGGTGTGGATGCTCCCGCTGCGGCTGCGTCAGCGCCCAACACGACGTGGCTGGGCGGGACCTCGTGGTCCATCATGCTGGCTCCGCGGAACTTGCTGCCGTCGGAAAATTCAGCCGTCCCTTGCAACTCGGAGCTGAAGGTAGTGGCGGCCACGGTGGTCAGCCACGGGGCGCCATGGTTAACGGTGCTGGGCGTGGGCCCGGAGTTGCCAGCTGAGGCTGCAACAAAAATGCCTGCCGATGCGGCGGAAAGGAAGGCCAAGGCTACGGGGTCCGTGGTGGTGGAAGTGCTGCCGGAAATGGAGTAGTTGAGCACATCGACGCCGTCCAAGATCGCTTGGTTGATGGCTGCGATCGAGGCGGAACTGTAGCAGCCGCCTGTGCCCGGGTCATCGTCCTCCCAACAGATCTTGTAGATCGAGAGCTTGGCTGCCGGGGCAATGCCGCCGGTGATGCCAAGATCTTTACTGCCGATGTTGGCGTGGATGTTGGGATTGCCTGCGGCGGTGCTGGCCGTATGGGTGCCGTGGTTGCTGACGTCCACAGGGGAGATGAGTTCCTGCGGTGCTCGGTGCTCGGGAGCCACGGAGCTCAGGAAGGTGTCTGCGAAGTAGCGGGCGCTGAGTACCTTGGAGTTGCAGGCGGTGCCGTCAAAGTCTGCGCCGGTACCGACGCCCTTTTGGCACTCGCCGACGAATGTTGCGCCGTCGGCCTTCAGCATGGCGAAATTGCCGTCAGCCGTGCGGTACGGGACCCCCACTTGGGGATTGCCCTTCAGCGGTTTGACCTTCTCACCTGCAAAGAACGGGTTCGACGGCGTGTAGCCGGAGTCGATCACGCCGACCACCACGCCCTTACCGGCGTTCTTTACGCCGCCAAAGTCCGTTTTCCACGAGCCTTTCTTGCCGCTGAGGCCCAGGAAGTCGGTGGTGGAGTAGTCGGGTGCGTTTTCAGTGTCCGGCGCGACCATCAGTACGTCTGGGTCCTTGGCCAGGGCGAGAGCCTGGTCAGCGGACAGCGTGGCGGAGAAGCCGTTGATGGCTGCTGTGAACTTGTGCTTGATCGTGACGTTTTCCGATTTAGCCACAGCAACCTGTTGGTTTTCCAGGTGGGCCTGGTACTTTTTGACCTCCGGACGCGCGGCGTCCAGTTTGCGGCCTTGCACTGGCCGGGTTGCGGACAGCCCGGTCGTTCCGCCGTCGTAGGTGGCGGCGGGTTTTTCGGCCAGGACCACAATGTAGCGGCCGGCCTGGTAGTCAATCGTGTCAATATTTTTTGTTTGGACGGTGGAAGGCGCGGACTGCATCGTGCCAGCAGTCGCCGGCAGCACCCCCACGGTGGACAGGAGCAGCGGGAGGCCGGCGGATATTGCCGCAGCCCTCCTGAAGCCTGGTTTGCTGAACAGAGATCTCCCCAGATGTTTCACGAGTAATGCGAACCTTTCGGCGGGGACCGCCCGGCGCCTTTGCCGGAGCGATCAGCGGAACGCCAGAATTGACAAATTTGTCAAAGTTGGCGGGTATCTGACAAACCGTACAGGGTAACAGCCGCTTGTGAAAGAGCTCACGCACAATTCTCAACAACCAGGTGGGGCCACATATTGGTAAGTCAGGGCCAGATCGTAGCTGAGGATGGTCTGGGCAGCGGTGTCTTCCCAGCCGAACGATTCGGCAAAGACGGAAGCGGCTCGGCCCATGTCTGCACGGGTTTCGCCGAAGTCATGCAGGGATGCCAGCGCATCCGCCCACACGCGCGCCGAGCGGCCCTCAACCAGAAGTCCCGTGCGGCCATCGCTGACAGCACGCGGAAGTCCGCCGACATTTGTGGCAATGACGGGCGTGCCACAGGCCTGGGCTTCCAAGGCCACCAGACCGAAGGATTCGCTGGAGGATGGCACGGCCACGACGTCGGCACTCCTGTACCAATCAGCAAGCTGCCCAGGCCCCACAGGAGGCAGGATGGAAGCGATGCTGGCCAATCCGGCGTCGTCAATCATATGCTCGAGATCGTACTTGTCATTGCCGCTGCGGGCGCCCAAAAACGTCAACAGCAAGTTGATGTCGGGGCGCTCGTGACGCAACAGGGCGGCGGCTCCGACCAGCACGTGCGGGCCCTTGAGTCGCTGCAGCCGCCCGGCGAACACCACATGGAAATGTTCGCGGGTGATGCCCATCAGCTGCCGGGACCGGTCGCGGAAGGCAGGCTTGAAAATCTTCAGGTCGACGCCGGGGGAGACTACATCGATGCGCTGCTCGCAACCGTCATAGTGGCCTTCGAGCTCGGCCGCCTCGGCTGCAGTGTTGGCTATCAGGCGAGTGGCGGCACTCACAATCTGCTGCTCGCCGTCCTCCCGGATGCCTGGTTCGGCGGTTTGCCCGTGCGGCAGGTGATTATTTTTGACCCGTGCCATGGTGTGCATGGTGTGCACAAGCGGCAAGTCCAGCGCCTGGGCCACCAAGATCCCCGCCATGCCGGAAACCCAGTAATGCGAATGGATGACAGTGACAGGATCCCCGGGCAGAGCACTTACATGAGCTGCCACGGCATCGGCCATCTCGGGAATGAAATCAGGCAGAGCCTCTTTGGAAATCTTCGTAAACGGGCCAGCTGTGATGTGATGAACGGCAACGTTGGCTGCCACCTGCACGTGGTTAGCTTGTCCTTCGGCGGTCCGACGCGTGTAAATGTCCACGGCCACCCCGATGGCGGCGAGCTCGAGGGCCAGGTGCAGAACGTAGACATTCATGCCACCTGCGTCGCCGCCGCCCGGCTGCTCGAGCGGGGAAGTATGGAGGGACAGCATGGCGACGCGCCGGACTTGGTGCACAGCTGCCTTCCTGGTGGATGTTGCGCGCAGCCGCCGACGAACACGTCAAAGCTGGGCTGTTACTACCCTAATCTTGCCACCGCCAAGTCACTGAACCTAGCCCGAACGCAACGAGGGCACGTCGTCCAAAAAACGTGCCATGGCGAAGTGACGGACGGCGCTGGCGGGCGGTGTCGGGGAAGAGGCCTAAAATGGGGATGTGAGCACCTTCGTTGCGCCCGTTCCTGAGCTAGAACGGCAAGCCATCATTGACCTGTCCGCGATCGCCAACAATGTCCGCCGCCTTCGTTCCATTGCCGCGCCGGCCCAACTCATGGCAGTGGTCAAGGCCGATGCCTACGGACACGGCATGATCCAGGTGGCCCAAACAGCAGTGGCCGCCGGCGCCGATTGGCTGGGCACCGCCCATGTCAGTGAGGCACTGGGCTTGCGTGCAGCCGGGCTGAAGACGCCCGTTCTGGCGTGGCTGCACACCCCAGCCACCGACTTTGCCGCGGCCGTCGCGGCTGACATCGACCTTGGTTGCTCCGGCTGGGAACTGGACAGCATCGTTGAAGCGGCCCGTTCCTTGGAACACCCGGCGAGGGTGCATTTGAAAGTGGACACCGGGCTGGGCCGCAACGGCTGCTCGTTGGCTGATTGGCCCACGCTGGTTGAAGCCGCCGCGAGCTACCAGCGTCAGGGTGTGTTGCGCGTTGTAGGCGTGTTCAGCCACCTGGCCGTCGCCGATGAAACGGACCGTCCCGAAACCGATCTGCAGCTTGCGCGATTCCGCGAGGCTGTGGCCGTGGTGGAGAACGCGGGACTCGATGTGGACGTCCGTCATCTCGCCAACACCCCGGCCACGTTGTCCCGTCCGGACACCCACTTTGACATGGTGCGGGTGGGGCTGGGCCTGTACGGTCTGTCTCCGTTTGCTGACACTACTTCCGCAGAGCTGGGCCTTGTTCCGGCCATGACGCTGCGAACCCACATCGCGTTGTGCAAGGACGTGCTTGCCGGCCAAGGGGTGTCGTACGGGCTGAACTACGCCACGGCAGAACCCAGCACCTTGGGGCTGGTGCCCTTGGGCTACGCAGACGGCATACCGCGCGTTGCCACTGGCGGGCCAGTACGCGTTGGCGGCATCACGTACCCGGTGGTGGGGCGCATCGCCATGGATCAGATGGTGATTGACTTGGGGCCTGCCGGGCGGAGCCACTTTGCCGACACGGCAGGAACGGCGCTGGGGGCCACAGCCGAGATCTTTGGCAACGGGCTCGACGGCGGACCCCTCGTCGAGCGGTGGGCTGAAGCTGCCGGGACGGTCAACTATGAGATCGTGACGCGGATCAGCCAGCGCGTGCCGCGCACCTATGTTGGACAGGCTGACTGCGCGTCAGAGGCTACTGCCGACAGCGACGGTGCACACTGATGGTGTGGGAGTTCGTCACGGACACGCCTGAGCAAACCCAGAACATCGCCGAGAAGCTGGCTGCACTGCTCCAAGCCGGTGACCTCATCATCCTCAGCGGGGAACTCGGCGCGGGAAAAACTACGTTTACCCAAGGTTTGGGGCGCAGCCTCGGTGTGCGCCCGGGCATCATCTCGCCGACTTTCGTGTTGGTGCGCATTCACCCGAACCTGCCGGAGGGGCACAACCCAGGAGGGCCCGATCTTGTCCACGTTGACGCGTACAGGCTTGCCACGCCAGGGGAAATCGATGACATCGATTTGGAAAACACCATGGACAGCTCGGTGACAGTTGTTGAGTGGGGCGAAGACAGGGTTGAACATCTTGCCGCCAGCCGCCTTGAAATTGAACTGCTGCGCGCCGTCGGCAATGGGATACCCGAGGCTGCGGGGCCCACCGAAACCGGACAGGTTGCCGGGTCCGGTGAACCTGGCGAAGCCCCTGACTTTGCCGACAGCTTTGACGCCGATGAAGATGATGGGGAACCTCGCACGCTGCGCCTGCGCGCCGTCGGGCCACGCTGGGCCACCACCGACTTTTCCAAGCTTGGCCCGCCTAAACAAATTACAGAATTGACAATAAACCCGTGCGAATCCTGACCATTGACACCTCCGCCATTGCCAGCGCCGCGGTCCTTGACTTCGATCCGTTGGATCTGGTGCGGACCACGGAACTGGTGGCCAACTTTGCCACCGACGACACTCGCAGCCATGCCGAGGTGCTGGCACCAGGGGTGAAATCGCTTTTCACCGACCCTGTTGTGGAAGGTCCGGCACTGGATGCGATTGTGGTGGGCACCGGCCCGGGCCCGTTCACAGGGCTGCGTTCAGGCATTGCGATGGCTCGCACGCTCAGCTTCACGTGGGGTGTACCCCTCTACGGCATGATGAGCCTTGACGCGCTGGCCCAGCAAGTCTTTGACACACCAGCGCGTCGGGATGGCCGTGCAGTTGGTCCGCTGGCCATGAACGACTTTGTGGTAGCCACCGACGCGCGTCGTAAGGAAGTGTATTGGGCCAAATACAGTGCCGGTGCCCACCTGATTGACGGGCCCCATGTGGGACCGGCAGAGGAGATTTTCGGCCTCCAGGTCTTTGGCGCAGGCGCCGGACTGTATCAAGCCGTGCTGGAAAGCAACGGCTGCAGCGTCCACCCAACGTTCGCCCACACGCAGCCCACTGCTTTTGAGTTGGCACGCGCGGCTGCCCGCCGGATTGCCGGGTCCGGTTCACTCGAAACAGCCGGATTTTTACCATCGACCCCGCTGTACCTGCGCGAATCCGACGCGAAAGTGCCCGGCCCCCGAAAGCGGGCCCTGTGATGCCCGGGCCGGGTCAACAAGCAATACCGGGCGGCCCGCCGGCACTTCTACGCGACATGGGGCCGGGCGACATTGACTTCATTGCCGCCCTGGACAAGCTGCTTTTCGGTGTAGACGCCTGGCCCAGGAGCATGTTTGTCCAGGAACTTGAACATCCTGAAACCCGCCGCTATGTCATTGCCGAGGTGCCCGACGCCGATGGCGGCAGCACCGCCGTCGGCTATGCAGGCCTCATGTGTGTGCCGCCGACGGGGGACATCCAAACCATTGGTGTGCTCCCGGACTATGAAGGCCGGGGAATCGCCCGGGCCATGATGGATGAACTCATCACCGAAGCTGCAAAACGCGGTGCTACCGAGGTCATGCTCGAAGTCAGCGCGGTCAACCCCCGTGCCCAACGGCTCTACGAACGCTACGGCTTCAGCCACATCCACACCCGGCGCAAATACTACCGGGACGGCTCCGACGGGCTCGTCATGCACCTTTCGTTGCCGGCACCAGATGCTCCCACCACCGCGAAGGACCACCCATGAACCACACCCAACCGCTGATCCTGGGGATTGAATCCTCTTGTGATGAAACAGGCGTGGGGCTGGTGCGCGGCACAACACTGTTGACCAACACGGTCTCCTCCTCCATGGAGGAACACATACGTTTTGGCGGGGTCATCCCCGAAATTGCGTCCCGCGCCCACCTTGACGCCTTCGTCCCCACCCTTCAGCAGGCTTTGGCCGATGCCGGGGTGAGTCTCGATGACGTCGATGCCTTCGCTGTCACCAGCGGACCAGGTTTGGCTGGTGCCCTCATGGTCGGTGTCAGCGCCGCCAAGGCCTTGGCCCTGGCGACGGGCAAGCCGCTGTACGCCATCAACCACTTGGTGGCACATGTGGGAGTCGCACTGCTGGATGAGTTCATCGCTGCTGTCGGAAAGGACGGGGGGCTGCCGGAAAACCTTGGCGCGTTGTTGGTGTCCGGCGGTCACACGGAGATCCTGCGGGTGCGCAGCATTGCCTCCGACGTGGAACTGCTCGGGGCCACGATAGACGACGCGGCGGGGGAGGCCTTTGACAAGGTGGCCCGGCTGTTGGGTCTGCACTACCCGGGCGGTCCTGCCATTGACAGGCTGGCGAAGGAAGGTAACGCCAAGGCCGTCCGTTTCCCGCGCGGGCTGACCATGCCCAAATACATGGGAACTTCCGAAGCGCCGGGGCCGCACCGCTACGACTTCTCCTTCTCTGGGCTGAAGACTGCCGTGGCCCGCTGCGTGGAAGGCTACGAAGCCAGGGGTGAGGACATCCCCGTGGCGGACATCGCGGCGTCGTTCCAGGAAGCAGTGCTGGATGTCATCACGGCCAAGGCGGTGCTGGCGTGCAAGGAACAAGGCATCACGACGTTGCTGCTGGGCGGGGGAGTTGCCGCCAATTCCCGCCTGCGTGTGCTGGCTCAGCAGCGTTGTGCGGCGGCGGGCATCGTGCTGCTGGTGCCGAAGATGTCCCTGTGCACCGACAATGGTGCCATGGTGGCGGCCTTGGGTGCGCAGCTGGTGATGAACGGCGTGGTTCCAAGCGAGCTGTCCTTCGCCCCGGATTCCTCCATGCCGGTGACCAGCATCAGTTTGTAGTCATCGACTGCACCACTTTCGAAGTGCTGGATGGGCGGCTAGCTGCCCGCGGCGTCGTCCTGCGCAGGTTTGCCGGCCCTGACTGTGCGGCGTTTGAGCAGGAAGCTGATGCCAGCCGGCAGCAAGGAGGCCAGCACAAGAAGCGCAGCCAAGATATCAATGTTGTTGGCTATCACCTCAAAGTGCCCCAGCCAGGTTCCCAGCATGACGATCGAGCCGGCCCAGCCCACGGCCCCGACGATGTTCCACAGCGTGAACTTTCGGTAGTTGTAGTTGGCCACCCCGGCAACGAGGGGAGCATAGGTGCGCACTATGGGGACAAATCTGGCCAGCACAATGGCCCAGCCACCGCGCCTGGCAAAGAAGTCTTCGGTTTCATGCAGGTATTTGCTCTTGAGGATTTTAGCGTCGTCCTTAAACCAGCGGCGGCCAAATTTACGGCCCAGGAAATACCCCACTTGGTCTCCGGCAATGGCAGCCAGCACCACCACCCCAATGAGTACTGGCAGCGAAATATTGAGCTCGTGGTGCAGCAGTCCAGCCGTGAAAAGGAGCGAGTCCCCGGGCAGGAATGGAAACAACAGACCTGATTCAATGAAGACGATCAAGGCTACGACTGCCAGTACCGCCGGCCCGAGCCCCTCCAGCAGCGTTACGGGGTCCAGGGCGGAAAGCAGTCCGGAGTGCTGGGTCCCGGTTAGGGGAAGAAAATACTGAATGGCAGGTAAAACGGCAGACACCACGCGGCCTCAGGAATTCTGATCGGGGGAGAAGGAACTGCCTGCAGGTGTGGATCCTCCCGACGAGGCGGGGCCACGAGTCGGACCACCGGCGGGGCCGCCAGCCGCATTGGCTCCGGTCTTGGGCGCGGCAACAGGCCCGAAGCGTGCCAGGAGTGGAATGCGGTGCAGCAGCTGGGCTTGGAAACGGTTCCACAAACCGCAAAACAACAGCACACCCGCGCTCGCAGCCAGGAAAGACGCGATGACGTCGCTGGGGTAGTGGACGCCTTCGTAGAGCCGGGACCACGCGACGGCGACGGACACCAGAACGCCCAGGACCACGGCTGGTTTCGCCCATGGACCGTTCCTGAGAAGGAAGAAGAAGGCCCAAGCGAGGCCAACGACCAAGGCCACGTGGCCGCTGGGAAAGCTGTTGGATCCTGTTTCCGGTGCCAACGGGTCAAAGAGCAAGGCCGGGTTTGGCCGGGGCCGTTCAACAATGGCCTTAAAGAATTGACTGGACAACCAACCGGCAGCCGCCACACCGCCAAAGGCCACGGCGTTGACCGGCGATTTACGCACGATCAGCAGAAATAGGCACAGTGCGGCAATGATGAGGACCCCGCCCGCAGGCGAAAAAACAGTCCCGATGCTCATGGCGATGAAAGTCAGGATGCCAACGTGGCTTCTGCTCAGCTGCTGGTCAATAGTGAACTCACCCGTGCTGAAGTCCGGCGTTCCCACGGCATAGAAACCGATTGCCAGCACTGCGACAGACAAGACGGCCACCCAGAGTCCCCAATAGGCAGGCTGTGGAAGCACGGCCAGGCGTGTGCGGAACAGGATTCCAGCTTCGTTGCTGCTGTGGGGCGGTGGTGCCATGCGGGAACTCCCTGATAGGTGGCGTGAAGTTTTAGGGCAGGACGTAATGGCCCTGCCCTAATTCTTACGCGAGGCAGCTGAGAGTTAGCTAAGAAGCTCCACGCCACGGGACATTCGGAGAGCGTTATCCCGCCAGCCGGTGGGGTTAGTTGCTTGCCATTTCCGCAACAAGTTCACGCACGACGGCGCGCAGCTCGCCTCCGTGGGCGGCGGCAACGCGTCGTTGGCGTTGATAGCTGGCGCCGCTGGCAATAATCTTTTCCACGCTGGCCAGTTCGTTGGAGCAGCCCAGCTTGGCAGCGACCGGTTCCAGCTTGTTCAGCAGCTCAACGAGGTGCTCGGTGACGAGTTGTTCGTTGCCGGCGGCATCCAAAATAATGATGGCGTCCATGCCGTACCGGGCTGCGCGCCACTTGTTTTCCTGGATGTGCCAGGGCGGCATGGTGGGGATGGTGCCGCCGTCGTTCAAGGTGGTGGAAAAGTCTTCCACGAGGCATTGGGTCAGTGCGGCGACGGCGCCGATCTCCTCAAGCGTGGACATGCCGTCGCAGATGCGCATTTCAATGGTGCCGAGGTTTGCGACGGGGCGGATGTCCCAACGGATTTCATTGTGGGCATCAATGACACCGGTGGTGAACATGTCCTGGACGTAGGATTCGTAGGCGGCCCAGTTGGGGAATTGGAACGGCAGCCCGGCCGTGGGCAGCTGCTGGAACATCAGGGCGCGCTGGGAAGCGTATCCGGTGTCCACCCCATTCCAGTAAGGGGAGGAAGCGGAGAGTGCCTGGAAGTGCGGGAAATGGTTGACGAGCCCGTCCAGCACCGGCATGGCCTTGGAAACATGGTCCAGGCCTACATGGACGTGGACACCGTAAATCTGCATCTGGCTGCCCCACCACTGGGTCCTGTCCACCAGTTTGGCGTAGCGTTCCTTGTCGGTGACGGCCTGCTCGCTCGGGTTGCTGAAGGGGTGGGTGCCAGCACTGAGTAGTTCGAGCCCCAGGGGGGTGGCGGCGGCACGCAGGTCGGTGAGGCTGTGGCGCAGATCGGCGATTCCGTCGGCGACGGTGTTGGCAACGCCTGTGACCAATTCCACAGTGTTTTGCAGCATTTCACC
>NZ_JAUNVV010000015.1:0-9180 GCF_030540645.1 Arthrobacter sp. | reverse complement strand
TGCGTGGCTCCGGGGGCATGGCCAAGGCCGTGGCTGCGGCCCTGCACGACGCCGGATACGTGAACGTCACGATCGTGGCACGCAACGAAGAGGGCGGCCGGGACCTTGCCGCGCTCTATGGTTTTGCGTGGACTCCCGAGGCCGCAGCCGGTGCTGGGATGCTCATCAACGCCACACCGCTGGGCATGGCAGGGGGCGGGTCTGGAGAGCAGCAATCGACGCAGTCCTTCACCGACGAGGCGGTGGCGCAGGCACAACTGGTGTTTGACGTCGTCGCACTTCCTGCGCAGACCCCGCTCATCCTGGCTGCCCGCGCCGCCGGCAAGCCGGTTATCACCGGAGCCGAGGTCATTGCGCTGCAGGCGGCCGAACAATTCGTGCTTTACACCGGTGTGCGGCCCAGCCCGGAATTGGTGCGTGAGGCCTCGGAGTTCTCGCGCCGCTAGAGTGCGCGGTGTGGCTGGACCGGGCTGTGGGGTTCAACCACGACGGCGACCCTTTCGTCCCCGATACGGGTCAGGACAAGCGTGGCCTTGTTGGGGCCTTTGCCTGAACCAGTCAGTAGCTGGCGGCGCAACTCCTCAGGCGTGGTGGAGATGCCGCGCTTTTTGATGTCCAGCACGCCGATCCGGTTTGCCTTGACCCAGGCCTTGAGTGCCTTCACGTTGAACGGCTTGACCTCCAAAATCTTGTAGCGGCGGGCAAACGGTGTGTCCACGGGCTCGTCCGAGCACAGGTAGGCGATGTGTTCGTCGACGAGGTGGGCCCCCATGCTCCGTGCCAGATCAGCCACGAGACCGGCCCGGATCACGGCGCCGTCGGGCTCGTACAGGTATCCGGACAGCGGGCCGGGCTCAACATTTTGGGCGGCAGGGTCGTACGCGATGGAGCTGGTGAGTTCATACATGCCCTGAACGCCGGTGACCAGGGCTGCGCGGCGGATGCCGGGACGCGCCAGTGCGTTGAAGTATAGGGCCGCCTCCACGACGTCGCCGTTGACGGAGATCCACTGCGCTTCGGCCGTGTCGGGCACGGCTTCGTGCGGAATGCCGGGGCCCATCTTCACACCAACAGCCAGTCCCTTGTCTGCCAGTGCCTCCACGAATGACAGCGGAGGTGAAAACGCTTCCGGGTCGAACAGGCGGGTAGTCCCGGAACTGCTGGTGGTGCGGCGGGCGGGGTCAAGCCATACGCCTTCAATGCCGCTCAGGTCCACGTCCTCGGCTTTGGCGCACACCACGGTGGCGTGCGGGAAGGGCATGAGGTTGACGGTGGTGCAGGCGGCCGTGACCTCGTCCATCTCCACAGCCGTGACGGAGATGTCAAGACTTGCCATGGCCAGCGAATCCGCACCCAGGCCACAGCCAAGGTCGGCCACGGAGGTGATGCCCGCCGTCCTAAATCTTTGTGCATGCAAGGCGGCAATGCTCAGGCGGGTGGCTTGTTCCAAACCGGCCGGGGTGAACAGCATTTGACGGGCAAACTCACCGAACTTCGCCTCGGCCTTTGCTCGCAGCCGGGCCTGGGTCAAGGCTGCGGCAACAAGCTCCGGGGGATGCCCGGCCTTGCGCAATGACTCATTCAACTTCAGCGAGTCGGCGTCCTTGTAGGGGCCAAGGGATGACAGGAGTTCCCAGCCTTCAAGGGTGAGCAGGGGGGAAATCGCATCGGTGGGCATGCCTAAATCCTAGCTGTTTGGACAACGTGACAAGAGTCACAAGAATTACGTTAGGAATAATTTGCGAAATTATTCCTAACGTAATAGCTTCGAGGACAGCACTTGTAAGGATTGCCTAAGCTAACCTAAGACCTTGGAGAATTTCGATGATGAAGACGCGCCTGCTCGCACTCGCCGCCACCGCCGTATTGGCCCTGACGGCCTGCGGCACCCAGACGTCCAGCACCGACACCGCCGCCAACGCCGCTTCGACAACAGTGATGGTGGAAGACAACAACGGTCCGCACACGCTGACCGTGCCGCTGAAGTCTGTGGTGGCCACCGATAACAGGACGTTCCAGACCCTCTCGGACTGGGGTATCAAGCTCAGCGCGGGCGCCGTGGCACTGATGCCGGCAACAAGCGCCTACAAGTCGGACTCCTCGATTGTGGATTTGGGCAACCACCGCGAACCGAACCTTGAAGCAGTGGTGGCTGTTGAACCGGACCTGATTGTCAACGGCCAGCGCTTCGCCCAGTACCACGACGATTTCGCCAAGCTTTCCCCCAAGGCAACGGTGCTGGAACTTGACCCGCGCGAAGGCGAACCGTTCGACGCCGAGCTGAAGCGCCAAATCTCAGTGCTGGGCGAGGTTTTCGGCAAGCAGGCCGAAGCCAAAAAGCTCAGCAGCGACTTCGAGGCGGCCATTGCACGAGTCAAGGCGTCCTACAAGCCGGAGTCCAAAGTCATGGGCGTCATCACCTCCGGCGGCAACATCAACTATTCGGCGCCGGGCAACGGACGCACGCTCGGTCCGCTGTTTGACATCCTGGGTCTGACCCCGGCCCTTGAAGTCAAGGACGCCAGCACCGACCACCAGGGTGACGACATCTCCGTTGAAGCGATAGCCAAGTCCAACCCGGACTGGATCCTTGTCATGGACCGCGATGCCGCCGTCTCCGCCGATGACGCAGCCTATAAACCAGCCAACACGCTGCTTGAAAAATCCGCCGCGCTGAAGAATGTCACGGCCACCAAGAACGGCAACATCGTCTACATGCCAGCTGACACCTACACCAACGAGAGCATCCAGACCTACACGAAGTTCTTGAACAGCTTCGCGGATGCGCTCGAAGGCAAGAAGTAACGACGGCTGACCATGACAATCACCACGGGAGCCCCATCGAAGGGCCGGCTGTTTGAACCCAAACTACTCATCGGCATTGCCCTTGTGGGGCTCCTATTGGTGTTCTCACTGTTCACCGGCGTCTACGATATTTTCGGTGGCAAGGACGGCGGGGAGATGTTTGCCATCACCCGCATCCCGCGCACCATCGCCCTGGTCCTGGCCGGCGCCGCGATGGCCATGTCCGGCCTTGTCATGCAGCTTCTGACGCAAAACCGCTTTGTTGAGCCCACCACCACCGGAACCACCGAATGGGCCGGGTTGGGGCTCCTGACGGTCATGATCATCAACCCCGGCGCCAGCATTACGCTCAAGATGGGTGGGGCCGTCGCAGCCGCCTTCGTCGGCACCATGATCTTCTTCCTCTTCCTGCGCCGGGTCTCCCTCAAGGCATCTTTGACGGTGCCTATCGTGGGCATCATGCTGGGAGCCGTAGTGGGGGCCGTCTCCAGCTTCATTGCACTGCAAACCAATATGCTCCAAAGCCTAGGGATCTGGTTTGCCGGTTCCTTCACGTCCGTGCTGCGCGGGCAGTACGAAGTGCTGTGGATTGTGGCCCTGGTGGGCGTTGCCGTGTTCCTCATCGCGGATCGTTTCACCGTGGCAGGCCTGGGTGAGGAAATTGCCACCAACGTGGGGCTGAATTACAACCAGATCATGCTGCTGGGCACGGGGCTCATCGCCATCGCCACGGGCATTGTCACGGTGGTGGTGGGGAACCTGCCGTTCCTTGGATTGATTGTGCCCAACATCGTCTCCATGTTCCGCGGAGACGACCTGCGGGGGAACCTGCCCTGGGTGTGCCTCCTGGGCATTGCCATAGTGACGGTGTGCGACCTGGTGGGAAGGACCATCATCATGCCCTTTGAAGTTCCCGTCTCCCTGATCCTCGGAGTGGTGGGTGCCCTGGTCTTCATCGCACTCCTGTTGAAGCAGCGCCGCAATGGCTGAGGCGCCCACCGTTCGCCGCACCCCGCCTCGCACGGACAGGGCACCCATGCACACTGCCCGGGCTGGCCTGCACCACGGCGGCCGTGCGTCCGGGGCACTGCCCACGGCCCACTCCCGCCGGCGCTACTGGGTGGTGCTGGGCGTGCTCATCTTCCTGGCCGTGGGATTTGGCTTTGGTCTGCTGGCCTGGGATAACCCGATGCCCATGGGAAGCACAGGGTTCTGGCGCATTGCCGAAATGCGCGGGACAAGCGTGGTGGTCATGATGGTGGTAGCCATTTGCCAGGCCATGGCGACAGTGAGCTTTCAGACAGCGACCAACAACCGGATCATCACGCCGTCGATCATGGGCTTTGAATCCCTGTACATCGCCGTGCAGACCGGTGCCGTGTTCTTCCTCGGCGCAGCCGGGGTGACGGCCATCCAAGGCAATGCCCAGTTTGTCCTGCAAATCCTGCTCATGGTGGCGCTCTCCATGGCCCTTTATGGCTGGCTGCTCTCGGGCAAATACGGCAACCTCCAAGTCATGCTGCTCATCGGCATCATCATCGGAGGCGGACTCGGCTCCATTTCGGCGTTCATGCAGCGGTTGTTGACGCCCAGCGAATTCGATGTGCTCACGGCCCGCCTTTTCGGCTCCATCTCCAACGCCGAAATCAGCTACTTGCCCATCGCCATCCCGCTCTGCCTGGGTGCGGGGCTACTCCTGCTGTTCAATGCCAGGCGCTTGAACATCATTGCCCTGGGCAGCGACACCACCACCAACCTGGGGCTGAACCACCGCTTTGAGGTCATGCGGGTGCTGTTCCTTGTCTCGATCCTCATGGCCACCTCCACCGCTCTTGTTGGACCCATGACGTTCCTCGGCTTCCTTGTGGCCACCCTGGCCTACCAGCTGGCCGACAGCTACGACCACCGCTATGTTTTCCCCATCGCGGTGCTCATTGGCTTCGTGGTTTTGGCTGGGGCGTACTTCATCATGAAGAACGTCTTCTACGCCCAGGGTGTCGTCTCGATCATCATCGAGGTTGTGGGCGGCTCCGTCTTCCTGTTCTTCATCCTGCGAAAGGGCCGCCTGTGATCACGCTGACCGACGTCAAGAAAAACTACACCAGCGAGGTGGGGATCGGCCCCGTCACGCTGGAGATTCCGCAGGGCGGAGTTACAGCTCTCGTGGGGCCCAACGGTGCCGGAAAGTCCACGCTGCTGACAATGATCGGGCGCTTGCTGGGCATGGATGCGGGTGCCATTGAGATTGCCGGATACAACATTTGCCGCACCGGCTCGAAGGACCTGGCCAAGATCGTTTCCATCCTGCGCCAGGAAAATCACTTCGTCACCCGGCTCACCGTTCGCCAGCTGGTGGGTTTTGGCCGTTTCCCGCATTCCAAAGGCCGGTTGACTGCTGCGGACGAAGAGGTCATCAGCCGTTCCGTGGATTTCCTGGGCCTCAAGGAGCTCGAGAACCGTTACCTGGATCAGCTCTCCGGCGGGCAGCGCCAACGCGCCTACGTGGCCATGGTCCTGGCCCAGGATACGGACTATGTGCTGCTTGACGAACCCTTGAACAATCTGGACATGAAGCATTCGGCGCAAATGATGGCGCTGCTGAAAAAGGCCGCCATGGAGCTGGGGCGCACCATCGTCATTGTGCTGCACGACATCAATTTTGCTGGTCATTACGCGGACCATATCTGCGCAGTAAAGAACGGCCAGGTCATTGAGTTTGGCACACCGGAGCAGATCATGACCGACACGGTTCTCAGTCGCGTTTTCGACACCCCCGTCCAGGTCATTGACGGTCCGCGCGGACCGCTGGCGGTCTACTACTAACCCCAACTCCAACGCTCGGTTACTTTAGGGCCGTTTTTCACGGACGCTCGGTTGGATCCGGGGCGAAAATTCCCAACGCTCTCGCAGCAATGGTTGCTTTTTGCCGGACCCTATCCCAGCAATGGTGCGTTCTTCGCGCACGCTGCCCTGCAACATGGTGGCATCTTCAGGAGCCGACTGCACGGAATGGAAGAAGGCGTATGCAGTGCTGCACGTGTCCGTAAGGGGGTGGGTATGCAACACACCAAGCTGCATGGTCAAAATGCTGATCGGCTACGGGCGTTTCACTACCTGGGCGTCGAGTCTGAGCGCCTTCATATTGACCTCGGCTTTACCGCTACCAACATGAACCGTGCCGGACTCCGCGAAGTGCTAGCCGCATGACGGACTGGAAATGTCTTCGTTGTTACCAAGCTGGACCGCTTGGCCAGCTCCGTTAGAAATGCCCATGAAATTGCGGATGAGCTCGCCAGCCGTGAAGTGAAGCTCTACATCGGCGGCTCCTCCGTTGACCCCACCGATCCAATGGGAGAACTCCTTTTCAGCGTATTGGAGATGATTGCAGAGTTCGAAGCTGGCCTTATCCGAATGCCCACGCGCGAAGGCGGGAAGGCTGCCTTGGTCAAGGGGTGGCACCGGGCTGTTTAGTATTGGTCGACCCACCGGTTACCGCGTCATCGAACGCGGGCAGCTGAGGCAGGCTAGTCACCACAGCCCTGAATTTCCGTGCAACGCACTTCAGCCACTTTGTGCACTCGACTTTGAAAATGACACATGGGATAGGGTTCACGATTTTCCGGCCATTGCTGTAACAGTGTTGGTCAGGGAAAAGCCTCGAAAGTGACTGAGCATTGGCAAAAAGACCCCCGAATCTAACCGAGCGTCTTGGTTGGGCGGTCAGCTGTCCTTGCGGATCCACCGGAACGTGAGGCGGCACAGGATGAGTCCCACCACGAGCCACAGCCCGAGGACCAGGGCCACCAAACCGAGATCCCATGCACCGCTTGGCTCGGCGACTTCAAAGGAGGCCGGCAAGAACACGCTTCGCATGCCTTGTGCCATCCATTTCAGCGGGAAGATGCTGGCAAAGTTCTGCAGCCAGCCGGGCAATTGCGCAAAGTTCAGGTACACCCCGGAAATGAATTGCAATAACAACACAATCGGGATGACCACAGCCGTGGCACTCTTCCCTGTGCGGGGGAGCGCGGACAGCGCAATGCCCAAAACACAGCTGGTGATGACGCCAAAAAGAAATACCCACGCAAATGTCAGCCACTTCTCGGGCTCTGTTGGCAGCTCCACATTGAAGGCATAGCGCGCCACGAGCAGCAACAAAATAACTTGAAACACGGAGCTGACAAGCACCATGCCGATCTTGCCCATGAAATAGGAAAATACTGGCAGGGGAGTTCCGCCGAGCCGTTTGAGTGTGCCGTCACCCTTTTCCCCGGCAATGTCCACGCCCAGGTTTTGCACTCCGCTGAGCAGCATTCCGGCCGCCACCATGCCGGGGACGTAAAAGGCGGCCCAGGAGATGCCGCCACTGCCATCCGGGGCCGCACCGATATTTCCGCTCGTGCTGAAGGCCACCGCAAACACGGACAGCATCAGGATGGGGAACAAGAACGTGAAGAAGACGGAGTCGCCTTGGCGAAAATACAGTCTGAGTTCATAGGCTGTGCGGGAGAATCCCAGCTGGATCGTGTTCATGCTGATTCCTTTTCGGCTGGATCGCTCGCGTCGGCTGCGCCTTTTCCGTGGGCAGCGACCATGGACAAATAGATGTCCTCGAGACTGGGCCGGGTAATTTCAAGCCCCGGCACCTCTCCGCCCTTCTCTGTATAAAGCCGGGTCGCGAGCGCTGCCGGCTCCGGTGTGCGCTCTTCACGCACGACGCCGTCCTGCCGCCACCGCACGAGCGGCACCCTCGCCTCGGCCCCGCCAATCGTGTCGATGGGGCCGATGTCAACCAGTTTCCCGCTGACAATCACCCCGGCCCTGTCAGCCAGAGTTGCTGCCTCATCCAGGTAATGGGTTGTCAGCAAAATGGTGGTGCCCTCAGCCTTGAGCTGGTTGATCAGCGCCCAAAATTGCCGCCGGGCCGCCGGGTCAAATCCGGTGGTGGGTTCATCCAGGAACAAAAGCTTGGGGCGGCCGATGATGCCCAGTGCCACGTCCACGCGTCGGCGCTGCCCTCCGGAGAGTTTGCTGATCCGCGTCTTCGCTTTTTCCGCCAGCCCCACCGCGTCGATGACCTCGGATACCTTGCGGGGGTTGGGGTAGTAGCCGGCAAAGTGTGTCAGCTGCTCCAACACCGTGACATTGCCGCTCTCACCGCTGGACTGCAGCACAATCCCCAGCTGGGCCTTCCAGTCCAGTCCGCCGCGCTGCGGGTCAACACCCAGAACCTGCACGTCGCCGCTGCTGCGGTCCCGGTAGCCCTCAAGGATTTCAATGACCGTACTTTTGCCGGCACCGTTGGGGCCCAGCAGTGCAAAAGTCTCTCCCGCAACGATGTCGAAAGAAACGCCGTCCACGGCCATGAAGCCGCCATAGGATTTCGTCAGGTCACGCACCTGCACAGGATTCGGGGTCATGGGTTCATCCTTGCATCGGACGGGCTGTGTGACCAAGTGATTCATGGAGGACCTTCGCTGTCCAACCACACCCACCCCACATTGGGCGCCGACGGTGCGCCGTGAGCGAAACCCGGCCCGCCGACGTCGTACATTTGGGTGAAAATCTGGCACTCGCCTTGACCGAGTGCTAATGAAAACTCTAGAGTCGGAGTTAGCACTCTCACCCTGAGGGTGCTAACTCGCTTTTCTTTTTTGCCAAGGGGCACCACCGGCACCGCGACGACGGTTGGCACCTAACAAACTTGGCAAGGAAGTCAGCCAGCCATCCATAGAATTTACGTGTGAAGGAGAGGTCCGAGTGTCGGTCTCTATTAAGCCTCTTGAGGATCGTATTGTTGTTCGCCAGCTCGAAGCAGAGCTGACCACCGCTTCAGGTCTGGTCATCCCGGACACTGCCAAGGAAAAGCCCCAGGAGGGCGAAGTTGTGGCAGTGGGCCCCGGCCGTGTCGATGACAACGGCAACCGTGTCCCGATCGATGTTGCCGTTGGCGACGTCGTCATCTACTCCAAGTACGGTGGAACCGAAGTGAAGACCGGTGGCGAAGAACTGCTGGTTCTGTCCGCCCGCGACGTACTGGCAATCGTCGTTAAGTAACGACTTTTTGCTCCAGTAACCACTTTTGTAAAGCCCCGCGCCGGGCAAACCGGTGATCGAGCCTGTCTGGATCATCGTATGCGGGCGCGGGGTCTTTGCGTGAAAGGACAAACGCATGGCAAAGCAGCTTGAATTCAACGACGCCGCACGCAAGGCCCTCGAGGCCGGCATCAACAAACTGGCGGACACCGTCAAGGTGACCCTCGGGCCGCGCGGGCGCAACGTTGTGCTTGACAAGAAGTGGGGAGCTCCCACCATCACCAACGACGGCGTGACCATCGCCCGCGAGGTGGAGCTTGAGGACCCCTACGAGAACCT
>NZ_JAUNVV010000014.1 GCF_030540645.1 Arthrobacter sp. | reverse complement strand
CTCCGCCCCCGCAGAATTCCAAGAGAATGCACTCAGCCGGGAGGAATTCAAGGTTTTGCAGGAAAACCCGCCAGCCTGGTTGACTGATTTGCGCCGCAACGGGCCCCACCCGCGCCCTGTCATCGCGCAGAAACTGAACATCTCCATCGGTGGGCTGAATCGTTCAAACATCACCGAGGCACTGACGACGGCGGACATTACCGCGCTGCTGCAGGCTCCCCCGGCGTGGCTGGTTGAGGAGCGCGCCGTCCATGCGAAGGCCCGCGCCGAAGCCACGCTGGCCAAGGAACGCCAGGCTGAGCGCCGGCCCAAGAGCTAGGACCACTGCAAGACCGGCGGCGTGACATGCTGGCGGGGGCTTGTGAAATTTCACGGCCCCCCGCCAGCATGGCACGCCGTCGGTTGTTTAAGTGCATATTAGGGGTTGTAAGGCTCGCTGGCACGGCTGAGAACCTGGCCCTTGAAGAACTCGGGGTTGCGCCGGTACATGAAGAACATGAGCACCACACCCAGTGCAATGACACCGGCACCGAGGATGAACACCAGACCCAGCCCGCCAATGTTGGAGCCGGAACCGTAGCTGGGATCCATGGAGTCGTACGCGGTCTTGAAGAACATGACCAGCAGGATCACGCCGCCCACCAGCGGTGCAAGGAACTTGAACAGAAAGTTCTGCACCCCGCGGAATGCCTGGGCCCTGAAGTACCAAACACAGGCCAGCGCCGTGATGCCGTAGTAGAAGCAGATCATCATGCCCAGGGCCGTGATGGTGTCCCACAGTGCGTTCTCTGACAGGGTCCTGGTGATGATGTAGAAACCTGCTGCAGCAATGGCTGCGGCAATGGTCGCGTAGCCTGGGGACTTGTGTGTGGGACTGATCTTCCCGAAGCTCTTGGGCAGGGCGCGGTAGTGGCCCATGGACAGCAGCGTCCTGGCCGGGGAGACAAACGTCGACTGCAGCGAAGCGGCCGAGGAGCTCAGGATGGCCAGTGACATCAGGATCGCGAACGGTCCCATGACCGGTCCGGCCAGTACGGCGAAGATGCTTCCCTGGTTCTCCGGGTTTCCAGCACCCAAGCCGGTGGTGCCGATGCCTGCAAAGGACAGTGTGGCCAAGGAAACTGTCATGTAAATCAAGACAATGACAATGATCGTGACGGTGGCTGCCCGGCCCGGGGTCTTCTTCGGGTTCTTCGTTTCTTCATTCATGGTCAGCGTGACATCCCAGCCCCAGAAGATGAAGATGGAAAGGGACACTCCGGCGGCAAATTGTGAGAAGGACTCGACGGCGAAGGGGTTGAACCAGTCGGCCTGGATGGCAGTGGCGTCAAACGCGCTGCCGTTGGCCACATGGGTGAAGGCCGCCACGGCGAACCATCCCAACACCAGCAGCTGAAACGCCACCAGGATGTACTGGAATGACTTGGTGGTCTCCATGCCCCGGTAGGAAATCCAACACGCCCCTGCAATGAACACCATCGTGGTGGCGAGGTTCAGCGGCAGGTTCCGGGTCAGATCGGCAAGGGACGGGTTGGAGAAAATCTGGCCCAGCATGAGGTAAAAGAAGTCCACCGCCACTGCTGCCAGGTTGGAAAGCACAATGATGGTTGCCGCAATCAAGCCCCAACCACCCATCCACCCCAGCCACGGACCGAAGGCACGCGTGGCCCACGTGAAGGAAGTGCCGGCGTCGGGCATGGCATTGTTGAGTTCCCGGTATCCCAACGCCACCAGGAGCATGGGGATGAATCCGACGAGGAAGATGGCAGGCAGGTGCACGCCCACTTCGGAGACGGTCGGGCCCAGTGCTGCGGTCAGCGTGTAGGCGGGGGCAATGCATGAAATACCAATGACGACGGCGCCAATGAGTCCCACGGAACCGGCCTTGAGGCCTTTTTCGCTGAGGCCGTGGTCTCCAGTGGCGTTTCTAACAAGGTCTGGCCTGCTCATTTTTCCACCTCTGCGATTTCCTCGGCGTCAATGACGGGGATCTCAGTTGTAGGGAAGAGTTCTTTGGCTTGCAGTACGTAGTTGCGTGGAACCACGATCATGGGAACCGGAAGTGCACGCAAAATACGGTTGGCGGTGGAGCCCAGGAAGATGGAATTGTTCTGTGCCAAACGGCTGGAACCGATCAGCAGAATCTCCCCCTTTTTCCACTTGAGGTTGTCGACGGCGTCTTCAATGGAACGTCCTGTTCCCACCACAATTTCCATGTCCAGAGTGTCCAGGACGTCGGCGCTTGCCCCGTCCCCAGTGGCCGCGACCTGAAGAAGATGCTTTTTCGCATCTTCCACGGTGGCGGTCGATTCACCGGGGCCCACGGCCACCAAGGACACCAACCGCAATGGCAGTGACCTGCGCTTGGCCATCGCGATTCCGGATTGCAGCACCCCTTCCGCGCCAGCCCTCGTGCCAAGGGCGCAGGTCAATCGCGTAATCGGCTCGGTGCGGCTGTATCCGGCGGGCGCCAGCACCACGGGGATCGTGGAGGCATGTAGCAGCGAGTTGGCGACGGCGCCAATGGAGAAGCGCTTGAAGATGCCGGTATTGCTGCCACCAATGATCAGCAGTGCGGCACCCAATTCCTCGGCCGCGGCGATAAGTTCCTCCGCCTCGGACTCCCCGCTGCGGATGTGGGCCTGTGCCGGGATGTCCTCCGGAACCAGGGCAAGCCCTTCATCGAGCCACTTGCCGACTTGCTCGGCCAGGATGGTCTCAAAGCCTGCTTCATGCGGATAGGCGCCGTTATATGGGGAGTTCTGTGGCGTCACCATGACAAGGTCCAAGGTGGCTCCCTGCCGCCGGGCCATGGCCACTGCCAAGTTGACGGCATCGCTGCCACGGGGGTCCGCTGTATATCCAACTACATACCGCAAATGGTTCCTCCTAAGGACGTCATTGTCACTCGTGATACTGCTGCGGAGAGGCCGAGGCCCGGACCGGCATTTTTTGTAGGTGACGTAAAGGAGGCGCCAAAGGCCGCTTGCGGCCGACGCGTCGGATAGTCGCCGGAAAAATGCCGGTCCGGGGCGCTGAATGCCCTCCAGTGAGGTGCTACTTCAGTTCTGCCACCAATTTGGCCGCAGTGTCCTGGCCCATGCGGACCGCTCCATCAACGTGCTGGTAGCCTTCGGCGGCGAGGTCTGAGCAGGACCAGTGGATGGGGCCCACGGGGGTGAGCTGGTCGGGACCATAGCGGTGAAGCCCGCCCAAGTCATAGCTGGTGGCGTAGGCTCCGCGGGTCCACTCCTCCGAGCCCCAGTCGGATTCGTAGTAGACGACCGGCTCTGCGGCTGCATCGCCAAGGAATTCGGCGAGTGCCGACGTGATCTCTTTTTTACGCTGCTCTGCGCTGAGTGTGAAGACGTAGTCGGCTTTTTCGTCGGAGACAAAGCCAACGAGGGTGCCGCGTGTGTCTTCGTGGTTGGTGTTGTCATAAACTTCCTGCACCAGCGAGGAAGCGCTGAAGCCGGTGCCGGAGAGGCCGTCTTCGCGCCAGAACGGGGTCTCGTAGACGGCATGGACCTTGATGACAAAGCCCAACGATTGGTGCTGGTGCATCTGGTGCTGGCGGCGCGGCAGCGGCGGGTCGAAGGAGACCCTGCTGTAGAGGTTTGGTGGAACTGCCATGACCACACGTTTGGCACTGACCGTGGCGCCGTCGGCAATGACGGTGGCCCGGAAGTCGCCGTCGTGCTCCTCCCAGCGGATGGTGCGGGCCGGGGAGTTCAGGATGATGTCCCCGCCCAGCTCGGCAGCAATGGCCAGAGACAGGCCCTGCATGCCGCCGACCACACGCTTGTCGAGGATGAAGTTGTCATCAACGAGGTTGGTGAACGAGCCTGCGGAGGAGGCCATCAGCACCGCTTGAAGCGCGGAGAACGCATGGGCCGGCTTGGTGAGCATGCCGCCGGCGATGAAAAGGCCAATGTTGTTGCAGGCTTCTTCGTTGTCCGACTGGCTGCGCAACCAGTGATGGAAGGAGATGATGTCCAGTTCACGGGCATTCGGGTGCTCCCAGGGGCTGGCCGGATCCATCGCTGCGGCAAGCGCATCCAAGGTTTCGATGAGCTTGTTCATCTCTGCTTCAGTGTCCGCGTCGACGGGGAACATTTCCCCGGTGTAGCGGGTCCGGTTTCCGTCAGGACCGATGTAGACGCTGTCGCCCTCACGGTAGCGGGAGTAAGTCTCCAGGCCAAGCTCGCCTAGCAGGTCAATAAGTGCTGTTTGGTCAGGTGAAACCCACTGGCCACCTATTTCCAGCCATGCGCCGTCGACTGTGTTGGACCATGTGCGGCCACCCACCCGGTCACGGGCTTCAAGAACCGCCACGCTCAGCCCGGCCGCTTTCAGCTCGCGGGCGGCGGTCAAACCTGACGGGCCAGCACCGATGATGACCACGTCGCGTTCGATGACGGCAGAATTTTCTATCGTTGTCATGTTTCCCTTTCCCGGAAAGCAAAAGTGACATGCTTCACTAAATGAATTACGTTCATTTAGAATAGACTGTAACTGGCATCACAGCCTTATGTAAAGAGGGCGGTGGAAAATTGTTATAGTGGCGAGCCGAGGAAGGGAGCACGCGTGACCGAGTCTTCAATGCAGCAACGCCGCCGCCCGGCGGGCCGACCGCCGCATCCCCTCCTCAGTTCGGCACGGATAACGTCAGCTGCATTGAAACTGATTGGGCGTTCCGGCTATAGAGGGCTGACCATGGCCGCGCTGGCTAAGTCCTTGAACGTAGCGACTTCTGCCCTGTACAACCACGTGAATTCCAAACAGGATGTGTTGCTGCTCGTGGAGGACCATCTCATGGGGCGGGTGGATGTTTCAGCGTTTCCCAACCAACCGTGGGAAACAGCGGTCAGCATGTGGGCGCACTCCTACCGTCAAGTTTTTGCCTCTCACCTGCCACTCATCCCCGTCATTGCCTTGTTGCCGGTGACGGACGCGCCCAAGACCATCACCATGTATGAGGCCGTCACCCAAGGTTTTCTAGCAGCCGGCTGGCCAGCGGAACGCATCATCGATGCGATCGTCGCTCTTGAATCGTTCATCTACGGGTCGGCCTATGACGTCAATGCGCCCGCGAATATTTTCGACGCCGGAACCCGGGTGGCGCATTCACCCAACTTCAGCGCCGCCGTCGCCCGCCGAGGCAACCTTGCCGGTGCGAACAACGCCGACGCTGCCTTTGACATGGGCCTCAAGGCGCTGATCCAGGGACTTGCAGCGGGAGTCAGTGCGGATTTGGGGGCAGCCACCGCTGGCCGGCACTAGCCACACAGGGCTGGCAACCCTAGGCTGAAGCACAAACGACCTCGGAACCAGCAGGAGATCCACCATGGGATTCAGCATCAGCAACGCATCACTTCGCCTTGTCTCCGGAGCTTTCATCCTCAACTCAGGCATTGGCAAGCTCAGCCTGACGCCGGAGCAGGCCGGTGGCCTGCAAAGTGCGGCGCAACGAGTGATCCCTCAATTTGCGGACCTGAAGGCGGAACAGTTCGGCAAATACTTGAGCTATTCGGAGATTGCCCTGGGCTGCCTTATTTTGGCGCCCTTCATCCCCACACGAATGGCCGGCATGGGTTTGGCCGTATTTTCCAGCGGCCTGTTGGCCACCTACATCAAGTCGCCCGGCATGACCGAACCCGACAGCATCCGACCCACGCCGGCAGGTACCGCCATGGCGAAAGATTTTTGGCTTGCCGGCATTGCTGTATCGCTGATCTTCAACCGTAAACGCCGCTCACGCAGCAACTGACGGAAGGCCCGGACAACTTCCCACGCGATAAGCTCACTGCAGGGCTGGAAAATCAGTCACTTTCGCTCCCAGCCCGCAGGAGTCCGTCGTGCCGCCACCCATGCCCCGAACCGAGTCACTTTCCTCTCGTGCGGCAGCCATCCTTTCGCGTAACGATGTTGTCATGCACCGCGGGCGACTGACACTTCTCAACAGTGCTTCCAGCCCGAACACCCTGACACCGCATGCGGCAATGGTTGCTGATCTGCTGGCTGTTCGTGACGTCTTGGATTCATACTCCATTGAGTATCTTCTTGTCCGTGGCAATGATGCTCGCCCGGTCCTTGCCATTGACGCAGCCCTGCGAGGCAAACTCGAACTGGCCTTGGCAACAGCTTTTGCCCATGAGCCGTTCTACGCCCGCAGCATTGATACAAAGAAGTCCACCATCCTCTTGGCTAATGGCAGTCTGAGCAAGTCACCGTCCACCCGGATCGTCAGACTCTTCCGGCCGCGCGTGGAACCTCTTGGTGGCTTGTATTACGGCGCAGCATGGGGTGTCCAAATTGAGTTATGGATGTTTGCCCCTGAACGCATCGACCTGCCGATCGAAAACTCGCTTACCCGACGCAGCATCGACCCACGCTTGGCAGCGCCGCGCACCGTGGAATTATATGGACATAGCTGGCCAAGCATCGAGAACATGTTCGTAGATCACGTCTTTGACATCCGTTTCGACATTGACATGGTTTTTTCGTGGGTTGACGGCAGCGGCCTGTCCTACCAAACGGCACGTCGTGAGCTCGAAGTCGGGGCGGTCCTGGGTGACGGCGATGACCATGAGTCTCGCTTCCGGCATCTGGACGAACTGAAATACGCATTGCGCTCAGTGCACTTGTTTGCCCCGTGGGTCCGGCGCATCTTTATTGCCACCGACTCGGCAGCTCCCCCTTGGCTGGCAGAGCATCCCCAGGTCACACTTGTGCGCAGCGATGAGCACTTCGCCGATCCGTCGGTGCTGCCCACGCACAACTCCATGGCGGTGGAATCACAGCTTCACCACATCGACGGACTCGCCGAGCACTTCTTATATTCCAATGACGACATGTTTTTTGCTCGGCCACTGTCACCGGACCTTTTCTTCACGCCAGGGGGCATCACCCGCTTCATGCTCTCCCCCAACCGCATTGGTTTGGGGGAAAGCGATGTTGAACGCAGCGGCTTTGAAAACTCAGCCCGCGTCAACCGTCGCCTTTTGTGGGATCGATTCGGCGTGTTCACCACCCGCCACCTCGAGCACAGCGCCGCACCACTGCGGCGGTCCGTCCTGGCAGAGTTGGAACAAGAGTTTGCCGCTGATTTTGCCTCCACAGCCGCCAGTACGTTCCGGGCAGCCGGAAATATTTCCGTCACCAACTCCCTGTATCACTACTACTCGCTGTTGACCGGGCGCGCGGCCATGCATGCCGACGGCAAGGGTATCTATGTCGACACGACCAGTACGGACGGACTGGCTTCATTGGCGCACGTGTTGGCCCGGCGGAATGCAGATTTCCTGTGCTTGAATGACGGCAGCTCCGGTGACGCTACGGCGGAGCAACGGCGCAAGCAAGTCACGGAGTTCCTCGAAAAGTACTTTCCCTTTAAGGCGCCTTGGGAAAAGTAGGCAACACACGACTGGCTCGACCACCGTCCCTCAGGTGGTCGAGCCAGTCGAGACCGTGTCAGCTAGTCCAGATAGCCGTTCGGGTTCAGCACGTACTTCGTGGCCGCCCCGGCGTCGAACTCGGCATAGCCACGCGGTGCGTCAGTCAGAGTAATGGCCTGGGCGTTGACGTTCTTGGCGATGTGCACCTTGTCGTGCAGGATTGCCATCATCAAGCCCCGGTTGTACTTCATGACCGGACACTGCCCCGTGGTGAAGGCAAGCGACTTCGCCCAGCCGGTGCCCAGGCTCAGCGACAGCGAACCCTTCTGTGCAGCGGCATCGATGCCACCCGGGTCGCCTGTGACATAGAGCCCGGGGATGCCGAGCGAGCCGCCAGCCGCCGTGATGTCCATGAGCGAGTTGAGCACTGTTGCCGGAGCTTCGTGGTGGGAGTCTGCGCCGTGGCCCTTTGCCTCAAAGCCCACTGCGTCGACTGCACAGTCAACCTCGGGGACACCGAGTAGCTGCTCGATCTGTTCCCCGGGATCGCCCTTGGACAGATCGACGGTCTCACAACCGAAGGTCCTTGCCTGTGCCAGCCTGTCGGCGTTCATGTCACCAACAATGACCACGGCGGCACCGAGCAGATGTGCTGACGTTGCCGCAGCTAGACCCACCGGCCCTGCCCCGGCAACGTAGACCGTAGAGCCCACGGTAACCCCTGCCGAGACCGCTCCATGGAACCCGGTGGGGAAGATGTCGGAAAGCATGGTCAAGTCCATGATTTTTTCCAACGCCTGATCCCTGTCCGGGAACTTGAGCAGGTTCCAGTCGGCGTACGGAACCAGCACGTATTCCGCTTGGCCACCAACCCAGCCGCCCATGTCAACGTAGCCGTAGGCACTTCCGGGGCGGTCAGGGTTCACGTTCAGGCAGATGCCGGTCTTGCGCTCCTTGCAGTTGCGGCAGCGGCCACAGGCAATGTTGAAGGGAACCGAACAGATGTCCCCCACCTTGATGAATTCAACGTCCGGTCCAACTTCAACCACTTCTCCAGTGATTTCGTGGCCCAAGACCAAATCAGACGGTGCAGTGGTGCGTCCTCGCACCATGTGTTGGTCTGATCCGCAGATATTCGTGGCGACGGTCTTCAGAATGACACCGTGTGGGACCTTGCGCCCCACGTTGGCAGGATTGACACCCGGCCCATCTTTCAGTTCGAACGTGGGGTAGTCGATGTCAATGACTTCAACGACGCCGGGCCCCTTGTAGGCGACAGCCTTATTTCCAGACATGCTCTTGATTCCTTCCCAGTCAGTTCAGACGGCGTAGGTCAACGCCTTCAAATGCAACGAGAAAACACCCCGCCCATCTGCCGCGGAATTCTCCGTAGAGCGCAGCTGCACCGGATGACGGCGCCGAAAAGTGGGGTTAAGGCAAGTCTAGATTGGGAAGAATTGATAAGAAAGGGGCCATAAGGCCCTACCCTGCAGTTTCCTCAGACCGCGGCCAGAGGGCACCTTCAAGCCGCTCCACATCCTTGTTGAAGGCTTGAAGCATGCCCACAAGCTGCGACCGCCGCGCATCGGGCCAATCGCGAACAACACCCTCCAGCCCTTGCTCGTAGATGCTGCGAGTGTTGGCCAAGGCCGCCGTTCCAGCCTCGGTGGGCATGACGCGGCGTGCCACCTCACCGCCGTCACGCGGGGCATAATCCAACAACCCGGCACGCAAGAGCGCCGCGGACTGGCGATGCACGGTGGACCCATCGAGTCTCAGTGCACACGAGAGTTCCTTCAATGTCATGGGCGGCACATTTTCCAGCCGACTCAGCAGGACCATGGCAGAGCGGTCCAGCACCTCGTCTTGCCGGTGCTGGGGGCGAAGGGCATAACGAGCCAGCAACATGAGTTCATATTCCAGTTGCCCAAGCACGTTCTTTTCGTGTAGCACAGTTCCCACTCCGTCATTCTTATGTATGATACATGTATATTGCATCATACATAAGAAAAGTTTCAACGTCATCAGGAGCCCGGTGTTCAGTAGTAAAAATCCAACCCGCACGCCCACACCAAGGATGGTTGTCACCACCTTGGCGTTTTGTGGCATAGTCGTCTCGCTCATGCAAACCTTGATCATTCCCTTGATCCCGGAGCTTCCCAAGTTCCTGAACGCCTCGGCCACCGACGCGTCGTGGGCCATTACGGCGACTCTGGTGGCGGGCGCCGTCGTCACTCCTATCAGCGGACGACTCGGCGACATGTTCGGTAAGCGCCGCATCCTCATTCTGAGTTTGCTGGCCATGGTGGTCGGATCAGTGCTGTGCGCGCTCAGCGACTCGCTTACGATAGTCGTGGTTGGCCGCGCGTTGCAGGGCTTGGCAATGGGTGCGATCCCGCTGGGCATCAGTATCATGCGCGACGAGCTTCCACCCATGAAGGTGGGCCCGGCCATCGCCACCATGAGTGCCACGATGGGTGTTGGTGGGGCCATCGGAATTCCACTTTCAGCCTTCATTGCGCAAACGGCGGACTGGCACATGCTCTTTTGGGTTGCCGCTGCGCTGGGTTTGGCGTGCGCACTGCTCGTCGCCTTCGTCCTGCCTGAATCCCCAGTGTGCACGCCGGGGCGCTTTGACGGTTTGGGCGCAGCCGGATTGGCCGTGGGCCTTGTCGCGCTGTTGGTCCCGGTGACCAAGGGCTCGGAATGGGGATGGGGCAGCCCCTTGACCATCGGCATGTTCGCCACGTCAGTGGTGGTGCTCCTGATCTGGGGCGCCTACCAGTTGCGGACCAAGGAAGCCCTGGTTGACCTTCGGGTTTCCGCACGCCCGAAGGTGCTGCTGACAAATCTCTCCTCCGTGATGATCGGCTTCGCCATGTATGGCATGTCCTTGATCTTCATCCAACTGCTTATGGCACCAGCGGCAACCGGGTACGGCCTCGAGCTCACCATGATTCAGGCCGGCCTTGCCTTGGCGCCGGGCGGCTTCGTCATGATGGCGCTCTCCCCCGTCTCCGCCAAGCTCTCGGCCCGCCGTGGCCCCAAGGTGACGCTGACCTGCGGCGCACTCGTCATTGCCGCCGGTTATGTTGCGGCCTTGCTACTCAATGGCAGCGTGTGGGAAATCATCCTGGCCTCCATGATCATCAGCGGCGGTCTGGGCTTGGCCTTTGCCGCCATGCCCGCATTGATCATGGGCGCCGTGCCGATTACCGAGACTGCCGCAGCCAACGGATTGAACTCCTTGATGCGTTCCATCGGAACCTCAAGCTCTGCCGCCGTCATCAGTGTGGTGCTGGCCTCGATGACCATGCAGCTGGGCCCTTACGAGCTTCCCACTATGGACGCCTTCCGGATAACGTTCGTCATCGCCATCGGAGCCGCTGTAGCATCGGCCGCGCTGGCCGCCTTCATCCCCACCGGCGGATCGGCACCAGTCCACGGCGTTCCTTCCACTAAGGCACACGCTGACAGCACGACGCCGGCCGTCAAGGAGCGCATGCCCGTCGCCTGACGCTTGGCGTCTCGAGTCATTTCACCGCGGGCAGGCCCTTCACATAGGCGGCCTGCCCGCCGTGCTGGATGCAGTCGTCAACTATGCTGACGAGCCGCACACCCAGTGTGACGGGCGGGTTCCAGCGCTTATCCACGATTCTGTCGAGTGCTGCGCCGTCCAGTTCACGCACGAACTTCAGGCTCCGATCCAGCACGGCTTCATGATATTCACGCAGCAGTTCGGTGGAATCCAGCTGCACCGCGGAAACCTGCGCGTGAGAGTGCCCATAGCCAGTATCCGCGGGGTCCAAATCGAAGCCGAACCGTGCGGCATAACCCTCTGCTGTCCAGACGGATGCGGCACCGGCAACGTCCGCGACCTGCTCATCCTGGGCACGGCACAGGTGCCACAGCAGCCACGCGATCGAGTTACCCGTCTCTCCGGGGCGCCAATTCAGCTTTTCCCGCTCCAACCCATCCAAGACCGCCGCAACGATGGTGCCGATCCGGCCAAACGAATCTTCCAACAACTCCGAGGTTTCCATGCTGGCCATGCTTCCACTATGGCCCCGGCTTGGGAACCCCGCACGCCGGCGTTCATATCGCAGCTCCTGCGGGTGCCCGAGTGAAACACCCACAGGAGCTGCCATATGGATTCGCGAAAACCGATGGTTCGCGCCGCCGGACTACGTCAAGATAATGACATCAAGGGTGCGTGGACCGTGGACACCTTCGACACGTTCCAGCTCAATGTCACTTGTGGCGCTGGGCCCGCTGATCCACGTCTGCGGCCGGGTTGCCTCCAGACGAGCGATCGCCTCGGGCAGCACCTCCACAATGTCACCAGCGCGCAGCAGGCAAATGTGCCGGTCGGGAACCAGCGAGATAATGCGCCGCCCTTGGGCCTCACTGCCGTCAAGCATGATGGTTCCCGTCTCGGAAACCGCTGTTGCGGCAGCTGTCACCACTGCGTCCACAGCGTCCAGTTCCGCCACGGTGAGGCGGCGCTCAGGCGAGTCAACATGGACCTCCAACGACCCGGCGTCGTCCGTCAGTTCGGCAAGCCATTCCCTCGGCAAGCCGTGCGGGACCACAATCGAGGCACTGCCGGCGAGTAATTCGGCCAGCTTCGCCGGAGCCTGCGCGGCCGGCGTCACAAACACGTGGGCCTTGTAGTCCTCAAGCCTGTCAACCAGCTGCTCTAAACGCTGCTCAGCGCTCATGTTCGAGCTGCGCCGATATTCGCGCGGCACCACCGGAGTTTCCGGGGCATCACGCAAGGCCGAGGCGATCCGGCCCATGATGTCTTCTCGGGCGCTCATGCCTGCTCTCCTTCGCTGTTCTCAGCACTGTTCCCCGGCGTCATTCCAGGCACGACGGCGGTTCCCGGCTTGTGTTCCTTGTCCCACCACTGCCGGAAGGACCGGTTTGGCGGGGCCGGAATGTCACGGGTTTTTGTCCAACCGCCAGCTATGCCGGGGAGTTTCTTGATGACTTTGTCGCGTCCTGCAGCAAGCTTGCCCAACGGCAGTCCGCGTTCCAGCAGGTTCAGCTTTGCGCCGCTGGAGAAAGCCCACTCGGCACCCTTCATCATCAAGTCCATCTGCGTGGGGACCTTGATTTTCGCGCGCTGGGAATCAATGTCCTCACCGCGCAGGTGCACGAGGATTTCCGGGATATTGATTTTCACTGGGCAGGCGTCAAAGCACGCCCCACACAATGAGGACGCATACGGCAGCGAGTTGTTTTCTTCGCTTTTGATGCCGGTCATCAGCGGGGAAAGAATGGCGCCGATGGGACCTGGGTAGGTGGAGCCGTAGGCGTGCCCGCCGGTTCGTTCGTAGACAGGGCAGACGTTCATGCACGCCGAACAGCGGATGCAGTTCAGTGCCGTGCGGCCCATTTTGTCAGCCAAGGCGGCGGTGCGGCCATTGTCCAGCATGATGAGGTGGACGTTTTGGGGGCCGTCACCGGGGGTTACCCCGGTCCACAAGGACGTGTAGGGGTTCATGCGTTCACCGGTGGAGGACCGGGGCAGCAACTGCATGAACACTTCGAGGTCACTCCAGCTGGGCAGAAGTTTTTCAATCCCCATGACGGTGATCAGCGTTTCCGGCAGCGTCAGGCACATGCGCCCGTTGCCTTCAGATTCCACCACGGTCAGTGTGCCGGTGTCCGCCAAACCAAAGTTAGCCCCGGAGATGGCCACCTTTGCTGTGAGGAATTTTTTGCGCAGGTGCTTGCGGGCGGCCTCGGCCAAACGTGCCGGTTCATCCGTAAGCAGCGGGTCCACACCCGGCATTTCACGCAGGAAAATCTCGCGGACCTGGCTGCGGTTTTTGTGAATGGCGGGGACCAGGATGTGGCTGGGCTTGTCATGGTCCAACTGCACAATGAGTTCGGCCAAGTCGGTTTCATAGGCGGCAATGCCCTGCTCCTCAAGGTATTCATTGAGGCCGATTTCCTGGGTGGCCATGGATTTGACCTTGACCACTTCAGTTTCGCCGGTTTCGCGGATCAACGCCGTGACAATCTCGTTGGCCTCCTGGGCATCCCGGGCCCAGTGGATGATGCCGCCGCGTTTTGTGAAGTTGGCCTCGAAAGCCTCCAGCATGGCGGGCAGGTTCGCCATGGTGGCGTCCTTGATGGCACTGCCGGAGTCGCGCATCTGTTCCCAGTCGGGAAGTTCCGCCACCACCTTCAGGCGCTTGTCCCTGATGGTGTGGGTTGCATGGCCCAAATTGGCGCGAAGCTGGGTATTGGCCAATTCCCTGCGCGCGGCCTGGGGAAATGGTTCGGTCGCGTTGAGGTTGCCGTGCCCAAAAACGGGAAGTGTGGGCATGCCCAGAAAAGTGTTGCTCATCGCTTGCTCCCTGCCAATGTGACGCCGCCGGTGACCGTTACGGGATTTTCCAACGTGCTGGCAAGAATCTCCGCGAAGTGCAGCGTTCCTACATCACTGCCCTGTCTGGAGAGCCCACCGCCTATGTGCATCAGGCAACTGGCGTCCCCTCCCGAGCACAGCTCAGCACCGGTGCCACAAATATTTGCTGCCTTGTCCTGGTTCATGGCCGCCGAAACGTCTGCATTTTTCATGGAGAAGGTGCCACCGAAGCCGCAGCACTGGTCAGCCTCGGGCAGTTCCACCATTTCAATGCCACCGACACTTTTGAGCAGATTCAGCTGCCTGTCCTCAAGTCGCAGCAGGCGCATACCGTGGCAGCTGGGGTGGTACGTGACCTTGTGCGGGAAGTAGGAGCCGAGCTGAGCAGCGGCGTCCGTAATCCCCAGAACGTCGGTCAAAAGTTGGGACAGCTCATAGGTTCTGGCTCCCACGGCCGCAGCCCGCTCTTCAAGGGGAGCATCCCCGCAGCGCCGCGCCACCAGTTCATGCTGATGCTTCACACTGGCAACACAGGAGCCCGAAGGTGCCACG
The DNA here is from genome assembly GCF_030540645.1 of Arthrobacter sp. Classification (GTDB taxonomy): domain Bacteria; phylum Actinomycetota; class Actinomycetes; order Actinomycetales; family Micrococcaceae; genus Specibacter. The sequence continues at coordinate 38,814 of NZ_JAUNVV010000014.1, read as the reverse complement.
GCGACGTCGTAGTCGTCGGTGTCAAAGGCCTTCACGTGGTTGGCCACCACCGTGTGGGCTTCCTTGAAATAGCCGGAATTGACGTGCATCTGCCCGCAACATGCCTGTCCTGCAGGGAAGACAACCTCGTGACCCAGCCGCTCCAAGAGAGCCACTGTCGCTTGGGCAGTGCGCGGATACATGGCATCGACGATGCACGTGGCAAAGAGTGCAATTTTCATGCTTCCCACTGTAGAGCAAAAACGCTCCGGTGTGGACTGACCACACACCTGAACGGAGGTTCTTGGACCGCGCGTTCTTGTAGTTAACCAACGCTCTTACATCAGATGTTTACTCAAACAAGGACTAGCATGCAACTGATAACACGCAGAAAGTTGCTGGTGTTCTCCGTAACATTCAATAAATAGTGCGTTATCTCACTTTGTACCACTAAATTGGACTCTAATCATCCGATGTTTTGTGGGGAGCTGGCTGCCTACCGTTATGGGCGGGCTGCGACTTCGGGGAAGTTACGACTACAAGGGAGTATTCATTTCATGGTCTTACCCAGTATTGGCGTTGAATCGCGAGGCGGAGGCCGGCTACGGCACCCAGCTTCGCCGCAGAAGCGCCTCAAAACCACCGCCCTCGCCAGCCTGGCGGCTGCGGGCCTTATCGGCACACTTTTAGTGCCGGCACTTGCCGCACAGGCCGCCACCAGCGACTCGTTGAATGTGGGCTTCAATGGCTCACTGGTCGGCACTAGCGCTTACACCACCACGGGCGATGAAATCATGCACGGCGTGCTCAAGCGCGTCAACGGGGCCGAAGAGCAGGTGCCCCTTTCAGGGGTCAAACTCGCCGGTGGAACCCAAGGTCTCCGCTATGCACCCACGGACATGACCACAGGGACAACGAGCGCTGACCAGGGGTTCCTTGGGGAAGTGAAGTTCACTCCCACGAGCACAGCCGAGCTGTCCACGATCTTCTCCGCCGGCGGAAACTTCTTCATCCGCGCCCAGGCCAACGAATTGCGCTACGGCTTCGACTCCCAATCCGGCTCAACGTGGACCTCGAACAAGGCCACGGTTCCCTACCCTGCCCTTAATATGGAGCACGCGCTCTCCTTTCACTACCTACCCACTGGAACCGGCGCCAAGCTGACCGTGATGCTGGACGGTGTGGTTCTGCCAACCGTAACCAGCACCGGGCTGGCCACCAACAGTGCGAATCTGGGCTCCATCTTTGGCTTTGGTTATGAAGTCAACACGCAGGGCACAACCCGCGGCTTCAACGGCACCCTCCACGAGGTCCGTCTCGCCAAGGCAGCAACTGCATTCAACGCCGCAGACTTCGAGTTCCAGCCGCTGCCGGCGTCGACCGACCTGCTCGACGTCGCCTACGACGGCACACTCAACGCCAACCAATACACCCCCTCCAGCAGCGAGATCATGGCCGGGACACTGGCACGGCGCGCCGGCACGGAAACCATCGCCAATGGCGTGGCCACCCTGACAACAGCCGGTCAGGGACTCGATTTCACGGCGGGCGACTTTCCCCTGGGCACAGCGGCCCTCAACAAGGGATTCGTGGCCGAAGCTGTCTTCACACCGACAGGAACCCAGGTAGCCCAAGGAACGGTCATTGCCGTGGGCGGCAACTTGTTTGCCCGCTACACCAACAGTGCAACCGGGTTCGAGTACGGTTTCAGCTCCAACGCCAGCGGCAAATGGGTGACCGTCGCTGAAACCATTCCGGTTCCCGAGGTCAACAAGGCCCACACCTTCTCCATGGTGTATGTGCCCAAGAGCGACGGCACTGCCGAACTCATCGCCGGCATGGACGGGAAACTCCTGACCCCCCTCAAGGGTGCTCAGGCCGTCAAGAACCAGAGCGCAACCTCCACCGCCAGCTTCGGCGCAGAAGTCAAGGAAGCCAGCAATACCCGCACGTTCAAGGGTTCGCTGGACAAGACCCGTTTTGCCGCCCTGACCGCTGGCTATGACGCGGCAGCCGTCAAGTACCAGGAGCTGGTCGAGGCCGAACCTGAAGTTTGTGAGCCGCTGCTGTTGGACCCTGCCAACTACGTTTCTGTCAGCACGGGCGACTGTGCAGCCAACGTTTTGGCCAAGTCAGCCCTGGTTCGCCCCACGCTGCCCCAGCTCGAATGGCAGGAAGCTCGCCAAACCGCATTCGTGCACTTCGGCATCAACACTTTCTACAACCAAGAGTGGGGCAACGGCACCGAGGACCCCGCACGGTTCAATCCCACGGACTTCAACGCTGACAGCTGGGTTAAGACTCTGCGTGACAACGGATTCCGTTACACGGTCCTGACGGTCAAGCACCACGATGGATTCATGTCGTACCCGTCTCGCTACACCCCCTACACAGTGGCATCCTCCCCATGGAAGGGTGGCAAGGGTGATGTGGTGAAGGAGTTCACCGACGCCGCACATAAATATGGCATGAAGGTGGGACTCTACATGTCCCCCGCCGACTCCAACCAGGAAGTTTCGGGCGTATTTGGCAACGGTAGCGCCAAGCAGGAACGCACCATCCCGACACTGGTCACCAACGACGACAGGGCAGGCAAGGACCTCCCTACGTTCAAGTACCAGGCAACCGATTACGGCGCGTTCTTCCTCAACACGCTATATGAAGTCCTGACCCAGTACGGCCAGGTCGACGAGGTATGGTTCGACGGCGCCCAGGGCAATACGGGCAAGCAGGAATTCTACGACTACCCGGCGTTCTACGACATGATCGCCCAACTACAACCCCACGCCCTGGTGGCTGTGGGCGGCAACCACATCAAGTGGATCGGCAATGAACAGGGAACGGCACGCGACAACGAGTGGGGCGTACTCCCTGTCAAGACGCCGACAGACGGTGGCAAGATTTCTTCCGTCACCCCGGACGGCGAAGCAAATCTTGGCTCCACGAAGTCCATGCTTACGGCCGTCAAGACCGGTGCTGCCAACAACCTGCACTGGTGGCCGGGAGAAGCCGACATGAAGCTGACCCAGGGTTGGTTCGCGCACCCGAATGACGCACCAAAGTCACCGACTGAGATGCTTGGCAAGTACCACGACTCAGCTGGACGCAACGCAGTGCTGTTGCTCAACGTTCCGCCCACCACGACGGGCAAGTTCGCGGAAACCTCCAATAAGGCTTTGGCTGGCTTCACCGAAGAACGGGCGAAGGCATTTAGCCAGGACCACGCCTTGGGCCTGCCGGTTTCCATCAACGGCGAGGCTTCGGCACTGCTCACCGATGGGAACTTCCGTTCTTCTGCAACGCAGGGTCTAGCTGCTGGCCAGAGCTTCGAAATCAATTTGGGCTCGGCCAAGGCCGTTGACCGAATCGCCTTGTCTGAGGATGTTTTGAACCACGGACAGAACGTGGACGGCTTCCTTGTTGAGGCAAAGCTCAATGGAGTGTGGACGAAGGTCACCGAAGCCGGCACCGTCGGCGTACTGCGCATCCTGAAGTTCAACACCACCACTGCACAGGAATTCCGAGTCACAGTGAAGGGCACGCGGACGCCCGCGTTCTTCGCGAACGTTTCCCTGTATGGAACCTTGGCAGCGGCTCCGGCCCCCATCAAGGATCTCTACGTTGACTGCCAGGCCCCTGTCGCAGGGATCGGTACCGAAGCCCGGCCCTTCAACTCGATGGAACAATTCCGTCAGACTGAAATCGCCACAAGTGCAACCATTCATTTCAAGGCCGGTACTGACTGTGCAGCGTCCGACACCCCATTCTGGGGTTACGGCACCGCTGCTGCACCCATCACTGTCACCACCTATGGAAACGGCACACCTGCATTGATCGGCGGAAAGTCCTTGGCGGATAACTTCGCCAAGCGCGCTGATCAAGGCTGGGTAGTTGATGAGGGCGTGGCACCCGCCACCCCCACCGTCACAGTGGAGACTGCTACCGTAACTGCCGGAGAAACCAACAAACTCACGTTGACTGGCTTCACCCCCGGTCAGGAGGTCACTGTTGAATTGCGCCCTGGTGCAATCACCTTGGGCAAGGCAACCGCCGATGCCCAGGGCAGCGCCACTTTGACCGTTACGATTCCGGCCGATACCTCGGCAGGAGACTTCACCGTCGTGGCCACTCAGGGAGCAAATTCAGCTTCAGCTTCCCTCAAAGTCAACGCGGCCGTAGTGACGCCCACGCCGACCCCGTCTGCGACGGCTACGGCTACACCGACACCTTCGGCCACGGATACACCCACGGAGACGCCCACGTCTACAGCTACTCCTGATGCCACTACCCCGCCGGCGGCGGATGAGCCTTCAGGCTTCCTGAGCTCGACAACAGTGGCAGCAGGTGCTGATCTGACAATCACCGGCGAGAACTTCAAGCCGGGCAGCACTGCGACGTTCACGTTGCATTCAGATCCCGTTGTGCTGGGTACCTCCACTGTCGCGACGGACGGGAGCGTAGCCCTCACCACGAAGGTGCCTGAAACGGTTCCGGCTGGTGTGCACACAGTGATCATCACCGGCACTGACAACGCTGGGGAGAGTGCCACAGTCAGCATCTCGCTGACGGTGACCGCTGCCGCAAATGCCACAAGCACGGCAACGTCCAGCGCAAGTGCAAGCAACTCCGCAACTGCGTCTGCAACAACCAAGGCCGGGTCTGCTGCAGGGGCCGGAACAACGAATGACGATCTAGCCCACACGGGAGCCAATGCCACATCAAGCCTCTTCTTGGCTTTGACATTGTTGATCGCCGGCGGCGTCTTCGTCATGGTGGTCCGCCGCCGTGGCAAGCGCGCCTAGTTCGCCTGCAAAAAAGAATAAATAAATAAAGGCTGTGCCCGGTTCCTCACAGGTGCCGGGCACAGTTGCTTAACGCAGTAGCCGAGACGCCGCCGTCGACATGATTCAAGGAATGGACCGTTGCCGCCGGAGTGCCACACCCGGTAAAGCAAACATCAGACCACTAGACTGTTGCTATGGCCGTAACCGACGAAGCAATCACCAAGATCAAGGACATGATCATCTCCGGAGAGCTTGCCGCAGGCGACCGGCTACCTCCCGAGAAGGAACTCAGCGAGAAGCTGGGTCTTTCCCGGAGTTCACTCCGGGAAGCCGTCAAGGCGTTAGAGATCATACGTGTCTTGGATGTGCGTCGCGGCGATGGGACCTACGTGACCAGTCTGGAGCCGAAGCTGCTCACTGAGGCCATGACGTTTATTGTCGACCTGCATCAGGATGAAACCATCCTGGAGATCTTTGAGGTCCGCCGCATGCTTGAACCTGCGGCTGCAGCCACAGCCGCAAGGCTCATCACCGCGGAACAAATCGCCACCCTGCGTGCCACGATGGACAACATTGATGAGCAAACCAGCGTTGAATCCCTGGTTGAGCACGATCTTGTGTTCCACGGACTGATTACGGCAGCCGCAAACAACTCCTACTTGGAGAGTGTGCTGGACTCACTTTCAAGCAGCACTGTCCGTGCCCGTATTTGGCGTGGCCTCACCCAGGAAAAAGCTGTGGACCGCACTCTCTCGGAGCATACGGCCATCATCGAAGCGCTGGAGCGCGGCGACATTGAACTCACCAGGGCCCTGGTGACTGTTCACATCAGTGGCGTAGAGCACTGGCTGCGGCAAGCGCTCTAGGCCCCGCCACACGCAGCAACAGGTGCGCTGGACGCCGTCGTGCCTGGAAAATCCTTAGCAAGCTAGTGCTTAAACGAAACCGGCCCGGCCCGATGGCGGAACAACACGTGAATGTGTTCTCCTGCCACCGGGACGGGCCGGTCCAGTGAAGCCTACTCGTACAGGTTCGCGGCGATCTTGGGATCGGCGATGTTGGTCTTGTCGTACCAGTAGAAGCCGGTGTCGATGACCTTCTCAACCTTTTCGCCCTTGATGGCGGCAACGGCGGCCTTGACCGTCTCGTAGCCGATGCCCACGGGGTTCTGGGTGACTGCGCCAGCCATGAGGCCGTCCTTGATGGCGTCCATCTGGGCCTTGCCGGAGTCGAAGCCGACGATGACCAGCTTGCCGGTCTTGCTCATCTCCTTGACAGCGTTGACAATGCCGATGGCTGCGCCTTCGTTGGTGCCGTACATGCCTGCCAAGTCCGGGTTGGCGGTCATCATGGCCTTGGCGGCGTCCGTGGACTTGGCCTGGTCGCCGTCCGCGTACTGCACGTCAACGATCTTGATGTCCGGTGCGTTGGCCTTCATGTAGTCCACGAAGCCATCGCGACGGTCGGTGCCTGAGGTGGCCGTCTGGGAGTGGCTGATGATGCCAATCGCGCCCTTGTTACCGAGCAGTTCAGCCATGTGCTTTGCGGCTTCAGCCGCGGCAGCCTTGTTGTCAGTGGAAGCCGTGGCCAACGGGATATCTGAATCTACACCGGAGTCGAAGGCAATGACGGGGATGTTCTTTGCCTTGGCATCCTGCAGCACGCCTTCTGCGGCCTTGGAATCCAATGCTGCCAAGGCCAGCGCCTGGGGGTTCTTGGCCATGGCGTTGTTCAGCTGGTCCATCTGCTGCTGAACGTTGGTTTCCTTGTCAGGGCCTTCGAACGAAATCTCAACATCGAATTCCTTGGCTGCCTTTTCAGCGCCTTGCTTCACTGACTGCCAGAACTGGTGCTGGAAGCCCTTTGAGACAATGGCGATATACGGCTTGCCGCCGGCGCTGGCGCCACCACCGGCAGGCGCAGCGGCCTCCGTGTCACAGGCTGCAAGGCCCAGGGATACTGCAGCCACCGAGGCTAGGGCGAGAAATTTTCTTCTTTGCATGGGTCTTACTCCTTTGTATAAACACTTGGACGAATCTGTTGCGGGAACCGCGGTTTTTGAGAATCTATTTGACGGTTTTCTTGCGTCGCACCATGTCCAGGTAGACGGCGAGCAGAATCACGACGCCGACGGCAACTTGCTGCCATTCCTGCGGGATCGACATGATGGACAGGCCGTTGGTCAGCACCGACATGATCAGCGCACCAATGACGGTGCCAATGATGGAGCCCTTGCCGCCAGCCAGTGATGTTCCGCCGATGACGACGGCGGCAATCGCCTGAAGCTCCAAGCCCATGCCACCTGCGGGCTGGGCCGAGTTGAGGCGGGCTGCGGCAATGACGCCGGCCAGCCCGGTGAAGGCGCCGGCAAATGTGTAGATCATGACGGTCCACTTGGTCACGTTGACACCGGAGAGGGCCGTTGCCTGTTCGTTGCTGCCGATGGAGTACGTGTAGCGGCCAAGGACGGTCTTGGACAAGACCACTCCTGCCACGATGGCAGCAGCGAACAAGATGAAGACGGCATTGGGGATAACCAGGCCCGGGATCGACTTGCCCAGGGCAAAAATCGACTGGAAGCCCTCAACCTCGTTGGTGTAGATCGGCTTCGTCCCGGAGATGACCAGGGCCAGGCCGGCAGCAACCATCATCATGGCCAGTGTGGCGATGAATGAGGGGATCTTCAGCACCGCAACGAAGAATCCGTTGGTACAACCAATGAGGGCACCGAACAGCACGCCGCCGAGCACTCCCACAATCATGGGAAGGCCCAGCTGGGTCATAAAGTAGGCCGTCATGACCGAGCACAAGGTCATGCCCGTTCCAATGGACAGGTCGATGCCGCCGGTGATGATGACAAAGGTGGTTCCCAATGCCAAAAGTCCCGTTACCACTGTGGAGAGCAGAATATTGGACAGGTTTGCCGCTTGGTAAAAGTTCGAGCTTGCCACGGAGAAGAAGAGCACCAACGCCAACAGGCTTGCAAACGCAAGCAGCTGCTGGAAACTGGCCCGAATCCGGGTGTTGAGTTCTGATTTTTTGTAGCTGGCAACCGTGGCGGATTGCGCATCTTCCTTGGTCAGTGTCATCAGTTTGCCGTGCTTTCTTGCTTTGAGGCGCTCTGCGCGCTGGACGGTGGGAGGGGTGTCAAGACGGCACTTTCAATGTTCTGAGTAGCCAATTCCATAATGTTTTCCTGGTTGGCATCCTCATTGGACAGGAAGCCGGTGAGCCTGCCCTCGCTCATCACCGCAATCCGGTGCGAGAGCCGCAGCACTTCCGGCAACTCCGAAGAGATCATGATGATGGATTTGCCTTGTGCCACCAAGTCATTGAGCAGCGTGTAGATCTCTTCCTTGGCACCAACGTCAATTCCCCGGGTCGGCTCGTCAAAGATCAGGATGTCGCAGTCCCTGACCAGCCATTTGGCAATGACGATCTTCTGCTGGTTACCTCCGGAGAGGTTCTTGGCGATTTGTGCGCTGGACGGGGTCTTGATACGCAGTTTGTCGATGTAGGTGGTGGCCGTTGCCTTCATGGACTTGTCATCGAGCACACCCATGCGCGAGAACATCTTCAAGGAGCTCAGTGCGATGTTGTCTTTGACGTCACGCTCCAGCAAGAGACCCAAATGCTTCCGGTCTTCGGACAGATAGCCCAGGCCCATGCTGGCCGCCACTGCAGGGTTGCTGATGGTCACGGCCTTGCCATTGAGCTCAATGGAACCAGCCGAAATACGGTCGGCCCCCACAATGGCACGTGCGATCTCGGTGCGTCCTGCTCCCATGAGCCCGGCGAAACCAAGGATTTCGCCCTTGTGGAGGTCGAAGTTGATGTTGCGCAGGAAGTCCTTCGTCTCCAACCCGGTGACCTTCAGGACGACTTCATCGGTTGGCGCATGGGTTTCCGGACGCTGGTTGCCGGAAATTTCGCGGCCAACCATCAAGTTGATGACTTCGCGCATGGTGGTGCTGGCCGTGTCGACGGTGTCAATGTACTGACCGTCGCGAATCACTGTGATGCGGTCTGAGATGGCCTTGAGCTCATCCATGCGGTGCGAGATGTAAATGACACCGGTGTCTTCATTCGTGAAGTTGCGGATCAAATCATGGAGGGTGGCCACCTCAGCGTCATTCAAAGCAGCGGTGGGCTCATCCATGATCAGAATGCGTGATTTGTAGGAGAGCGCCTTGGCAATTTCCACCATCTGCTGTTTGGCAACCGTCAAATCGCCGACGCGCGCCTTGGGGTCAAGATCAATATTGATCTTGTTGAACAACAGGCGGGCCTTGCGGTTCAGCGCGCGCTCACTCAGGAAGACGCCGCCAATGCGGGGCTCGCGGCCAATGTAGATGTTTTGGGCCACGGTCAGATCCTGCATCAGGTTGAATTCCTGGTGGATGATGCTGATGCCCAGTTCCTGGGCGTGCTTGGTGCCGTTGATGACCACTTGGTCACCGTCGATTTCAAAGGCGCCCGAATCCGGCACGTAAATACCTGAAAGCAGCTTCATGAGCGTGGATTTTCCGGCGCCGTTTTCGCCAACGAGTGCCAAAACCTCGTTATGGCCGAGATCCAACTGCATCTCGGAGAGTGCCTTGACCCCCGGAAAGCTCTTGTTCACCCCGGATATCCGAAGAAGTTTCTTACTCATGCCGTCCTTCCAAGCCTCATTCAAAATGATCTGACATCAGACCTCTTTTGAAGCCATTCGCCACTGACCGGAAACTGCATACGTCTACTAGATTCTGAAATATCCGGCATTAGCCATGTACATCGGGGCTTCCGGCGAACGTGACTTCCATCATGTTATGTTATTTAAAACACAAACACACTCGTTTGATGCCAATACATCCGATGTTTACGAAACCGTTACCGACGGTACGTACGCTGCGCTGTTCCAGCCCACACCATTTGTGCATCCGTGGACTCCAGCGAGTTGATCAAGGCGGCCAGGACGTCCACGGTATCCCCGTAGCTGGCGCCGAGCAGGCTCACCGGCCAGTCCCCGCCAAACATCAGCCGTGCCGGGCCAAACGCCTCCAGCGCAGTCTCCCAAACCTGGTTCAGCGCTGGGGTTGAGAATTCTGCCGTGTCGGTATGGAGCCCAGATACTTTTGCCACCGTGTTGGGCAGTGAAGCCACGTCGCGCAGCTGTTGCGCCCAGAGTTTCATCGACTCCGGTGCACCGCCACGCGGTGGCTTGCCTAGATGGTCAAGCACCACTGTGAGCTCCGGCAGCGCACGGGCCAGGTCAGCCACCTGCCCGAGGTGACGGGGAAAAGCGTCAGGAACATCAAAGGGGAGCCCAGCCTGCGCTACCAGGGTCAGAGACTTCCTGACGGACTCCAACTCCAGAATGTCGGGCCGTGGATTGTCATGGATCAAGGTGCGCACCCCGCAAAACGCCGGGCTGGCCGTCCACTTTTCCAACAAATCCGCAGTGGCCGCCGGATCTTCCAGCGGCAGCCATCCCACCACTCCAATAATCCAGTCATTGGCGGCGGCGGCGTCCAGCATCGTTTCTGTGTCGGTGGCCGTGTCATCTGCCTGCACCAGGATCGCCTGGCTCACCCCGGCAGCCGAAAGTGCCTGCCGGGCCTGGTGCGGTGTAAACGTGTCGTAGAGGACCCCATGGGCCGGTGTCAGCCACGAATATTGGCCTGAAACGGGTTTCCATATATGCAGATGCGAGTCGATGCGCAACGTTGTTGATCCCAACGGCTCGGCAACAGCGGCAACGTCCCGACCGGCGTCGGACGCGCAGCTAGACATGAAGGAGGCTTTCATCCAACAGGCCACGCTCAACCAATGCCGGCCACAAACCCGCCGGAATAACGGCCGCCATGCGTTCAGCCGTCTGCTTGATCTGCTTTGCGTTGGAGGCGCCCACCACCACAGTGCAGACCGCCGGGTGACTCACCGCAAACTGCAGGGCTGCTGCGGGCAGCTCCACACCGAATTCATCGCAGCAGGCAGCGAGTGCCTTGGCCCGGGCCAGAATTTGCGCCGGGGCGGGTTCATAGTTGTAGTGTGCGTCATCCGGCACCACCGGCCGGGCCAGGAGGCCTGAGTTGTAGACGCCACAGTTGGCCACCTGAACATTGCGCTCCAAGCACAGCGGCAGCAGATCTACGGCAGCCGGCTGTTCCAGCAGTGAGTAGCGACCAGCCAGCATGATCACGTCAATGTCGGCACGTGCCACGCATTCTGCCAGTGCGTCCGCGGAGTTCGAGCCCACGCCAATGGCCTTGACCAGACCTTCTTCGCGCAGCTTTTCAAGCGCGGGCAGCGCCTGGTTGATGCCCGCTTCGAGGTCGTAGACATCGGGGTCGTGCAGGTAGGCAATGTCGATGCGGTCCAGGCCGGTGCGCTCCAGGGAGTCCTCAATGCTGCGGCGAATCCCAGCTTCGGAGGGGTCCCAGTGCCGCACGGTGTCTGCCGGCACATCAAAGCCCTGCGAATCACGGGCACCTTCGGCGTTCTCCACCGGCTCCAAGAGCCTGCCAACCTTCGTGGAAATCACAAACTCGTCACGGGGCCTCGTGGTGAGGAATGCACCGAGGCGGCGCTCCGACAAACCCAGCCCGTAGTGCGGCGCGGTGTCGAAGTAGCGCAGGCCTGCGTCCCAGGCCGCTGCCAAGGTGGCGGCAGCAACGTCGTCGTCCATGGCGCGGTACAGGTTGCCGATGCCGGCGGCACCGAAGCCCAGCCGGCCCAGTTCAGGAAGGCTCATGGCAGTTCCCACACTTTCGCCAGGCCCATGTCGTCACCAGAGTAGTCGTCTTCAACTTCGAGCAGTTCGGCCATTACGGCCTGCCACGCGATGTTGACCGGATTGGTGGCAAGTTCCCTGCGCATGGATTGGTAGTCGGCCACCTCCACTACATGGAAAAGTTCGCGTCCGCTGCGCCAGATGTTCCATCCGGTAACGCCTGCGGCGCGCAGGGCGGAATCCAGCTCGTCGCTGATGCGGGCATGAACGGAGTCGTACTCCGCCTCCTTGCCAGCTTTCAGACGCGTGTGCAGGGCAATTTTCTGGCTCATGCCAACTCACTTTCATCGTTGAGGAACAGTTCGATGACGGGTACCGTCACGTTGGGGCGCTGGACGGGAAGCACTAGCGTCAAGGTGCCTGCAGGCTGGCCACCCGGGCGCGTATTGATGGCGACCTGCGCGGGATCCAGCTTTTCAATCACAATCTCGGAGGCGTCATTGAGCAACTGGGCATAGCTGACGTGCTCGGCCAGCCCGGGCAGGTGCACCACTTTCAGTGGCCAGGCGAAAAGGTGGAGGTAGAGCCGGTTCCCGGCGCGGGTAAAGCGGCAGTCCGCCGGCGGCACGAGGCTTGTGCTGTGCGCCCCGCGGATGGACCGTCCATGGGCGCGCATCCACTCCCCCAGGCCAGTCAAGGTGGCGGAGGCACGCGGATCAATCTCGCCGCGGGCCGTGGGTCCCACGTTCAACAGTAGGTTCCCGTCCTTTGCGACGCCGTCGATGAGCATGCGTACCAACAAGTCCACGGACTTGTAATCCATGTTGTCGCGGTCATAGCCCCAGCTGCCATTGAGAGTCTGGCACGCTTCCCACGGCACCTCCTTGCCGCCGCTCATCATGGCGCCGGCTGGCTGGTACTGCTCAGGGGTGACAAAGTCGCCGGGAACATCCAGCCGGTCGTTGATGATGATGCCGGGCTGCAGTTCACGAATCATGTCCACGAGCTCCACCGAGCCCCAGGCGTCCTTGCCCTTGCCCGGGTACCTGACAGCCAGAGGCCCCTCGGGATACGAGAAGTCAAAGAACAGGTAGTCGATCTTGCCGTAGTTGGTCAGCAGTTCCCGAACCTGCCCATGCAGGTACTCCCGGTAGACGTTCATGTCACGGCTGGCGTTGAGCTCCTCCACATTGGGTGCGTCCCGCAGCGGATGGATGTCATCGATCGTGAAGTCCGGGTGGTGCCAGTCAATGAGGGAATGGTAGAAACCAACCTTGAGTCCGGCATCGCGAAGAGCCTGAACATACGGAACCAGCAAGTCCCGGCCTGCGGGGGTGTTGGTGGCTTTGTAGTCCGTCAACGCCGAATCCCACAGGCAGAACCCCTCATGGTGCTTGGTGGTCAGCACCACGTATTCCATCCCAGCGGCCTTGGCAGACCTGGCCCATTCACGCGGTTCGTAAAGGTCAGGGTCAAACCGCTCAAAATACGCAGCGTAGTCCTCCACGCTGGTGCGCTCTAAGCTCATAACCCATTCATGCCTGGCGGGCAATGCATAAAGTCCCCAGTGCACGAACATTCCAAGCCTGGACTCCGTGAACCACGGAGCATGGTCAACATGTACCTGGGATGGCATTTATTTAGACTGCTTCCGTTGCCAGGGTTAGGTTGGCTGTGGAGTTGCCACCCTCAGCCGCGTCGGCGACCCAGAACGCACCGTCCGGGAACGTGTATTCAGCAACCGAGGCTGCATGCATTTCACTGCCGCCGCCTGGAGTCAGCGGCGGCCAGTAGCAGCCGTCATGCACGTCAATCGGGGTGATGAAGTGCTCGTGGAGGTGATCGACGAACTCGATCATCCGGTCTTCTTTTTGGCCCGAAACGGCCACGAAGTCAAACATCGACAAGTGCTGGACCGCCTCGCACAGGCCCACACCACCAGCGTGGGGGCAAACGCGAACACCGAACTTGGCTGCCAGCAGCAAAATGGCAACGTTCTCGTTCACACCTGCCACGCGGGCTGCATCAATCTGCAGGACCTGCAGGGAGTTGGCCTGCAGCATCTGCTTGAAGACAACACGGTTTTGGACATGTTCGCCGGTAGCTACCGGAATCGGGGCCACCCCGCGGGAAATGGCAGCGTGTCCCAGGATGTCATCCGGGCTTGTCGGTTCCTCAATCCAGGCGATGTCGAACGGAGCCAGGTGCTTCATCCATTCGATGGCCTGAGCCACGTCCCAGCGCTGGTTCGCATCCACCGCAATTTTAATATCAGGTCCGACGGCGGCACGCGCGGCACGCAGTCGGCGCACGTCATCTTCGAGGTCGGCACCGACCTTGAGCTTAATCTGCTTGAACCCGTCAGCCACGGCTTCATGTGCCAGACGGGTCAGCTTCTCATCGGAGTACCCCAACCAGCCCGGTGTGGTGGTGTAGCCCGGGTAGCCTTCAGCCAGCAGCGTCGCCGTTCGCTCTTCGCGTCCCGCCTCCGCGTTGCGCAGAATCTCCAGCGCCTCCTCGCGGGTCAGGGCGTCGCTCAGGTAGCGGAAGTCGACCAGGTTCACGAGTTCCTCGGGGCTCATGCTGCCGAGCAGCTGCCACAGCGGCAGGCCTGCGCGCTTTGCCTTCAGGTCCCACAGTGCGTTGGTGACGGCACCGATGGCCATGTGCATGACACCCTTTTCCGGGCCAAGCCAGCGCAGTTGGGAATCGTTGATGAATTCCTTGTAGGTGGCCCCCATGTCCTGGAGGAGTTCCTCGGCATTTCGGCCCATCAGGTACGGGGTCAGCGCCTTGATGGCAGCCGTTTCAACGTCGTTGCCACGGCCAATCGTGAAGACAAAGCCATGCCCCTCATGTCCGTCGCTGCTGTCCGTGACGATGCGCAGGTACGCCGCCGAGTAGTCAGGATCCGGGTTCATGGCATCAGAGCCATCCAGATCACGTGACGTTGGGAAACGGACGTCGCTGGTCTCAACGGCAATGATTGTGCTCACGGTGCTGCTCTCTGTAGAAAAGTTTCGAAAAGTTAGAAAAGTCACTACCAGCTAAACATCCGATGTTTCACATGTCAATACTAGGAGATATGCTGAAATTGCCGCATAATGTGAGTAAAGTTGCCCAAAAGCTCAGATGTTATGGCCCTGCAATGGGTCATCGAGAACAAGAACCGCTCTTTTGGCGGTTGCAGAGGACATAAATTTCATGAAGATTGCACGCCTTGGTGAGCTTGGCCGGGAAATTCCCGTGGTCATTGCCGCCGACTCATCCGGAACCGAGCAAAGCTACGACGCACGTCCGCTCACTGACACCATCGACGGCGCGTTCCTGGCCAACGGAGGCGTGGCCGCCCTGCGCACAGCACTGGAAAACGGCACCCTGCCGATCCTTGAAAACGCCGCTGAACTGCGCATCGGCACCCCGCTGGCCCGCCCCAACAGCGTGGTCTGCATCGGCATGAACTACGCCGCCCACGCAGCAGAATCAGGGGCACAGCCCCCCGCAATCCCCGTCGTGTTCCTGAAGCCGAACAACACCGTTGCCGGCCCCTTTGACGACTCCCCCATCCCCCCGGCAGCAGCCAAGTACGACTGGGAAGTGGAACTGGGCATCGTGATCGGCCAAGAAGTCAGCTACCTCTCCAGCACCGAGGAAGCAGCCAGCGCCGTGGCCGGCTACGTCGTGGCGAACGATCTTTCCGAACGCGAATACCAGCTCCCCGGCGAAGCAGGCCAGTGGACCAAGGGCAAGTCACTGCCCAAGTCCACACCCCTGGGCCCGTGGTTTGTGCCAGCCGATGAGGTCGACTCCAACAACCTGCAGTTGAAGAGCTGGGTCAACGGCCAGCCGCGCCAGGATTCAAACACCGCA
This sequence comes from Arthrobacter sp., assembly GCF_030540645.1. Taxonomy (GTDB): domain Bacteria; phylum Actinomycetota; class Actinomycetes; order Actinomycetales; family Micrococcaceae; genus Specibacter. The sequence continues at coordinate 23,466 of NZ_JAUNVV010000014.1, read as the reverse complement.
GACATGATCTTTGACGTCCCCACGATCATCCACCACCTGAGCCAGTACATGGTGCTGGAACCAGGGGACGTGATCCTCACCGGCACCCCCGAGGGCGTAGCCCTCTCAGGACGTTTCCCCTACATTCAGGACGGCGACGTCGTCGAAATGGAAATCGGTGGCCTCGGCCGCCAGCGCCAAACATTCTTCCGCGCAGACACAACCACCCAGGAGGCATAAATGAGCCAGGAACTTTCAACCCTTACAGCCGTCGTCACAGGCGGCGCATCAGGAATCGGCGCCGCCATTGCAGCCAAATTGCAGGCCATGGGGGCAAACGTCTCCGTACTGGACTTGAATCCCAAGGACCTCCCCGAGGGCCAGCTGGGCTTTGTTTGCGATGTATCCGACGACGCCTCCGTCAAAGCCGCAATCGAGGGTACCGTGGCAGCACTGGGACGCATTGACATTGTCGTGAACAACGCAGGAATTGGCGCCCAGGGCACCGTTGAAGACAACGACGACGCCGAGTGGGCGCTGGTGTGGAACATCAACGTCGTCGGGATGGTCCGCGTTTCACGGGCAGCCCTGCCGCACATGCGTAAGTCCCCGTCGGCAGCCATTGTGAACACCTGCTCCATCGCAGCCACCGCCGGCCTCCCCCAGCGTGCCCTGTACTCGGCCACCAAGGGCGCAGTACTCTCTCTGACCCAGGCCATGGCCGCGGACCACTTGCGTGAAGGCATTCGCGTCAACTGCGTCAACCCCGGCACAGCCGACACCCCGTGGATTGGCCGCCTGCTCAGCTCGGCTGACGATCCCGCTGCCGAACGCGAAGCACTGAACGCCCGCCAGCCGCACGGCCGTCTCGTGACAGCGGACGAAGTGGCAGGCGCCGTGGCCTACCTGGCCAGCCCGTTGTCCGGCTCCACCACGGGCACCTCCATCGCGGTCGACGGCGGCATGCAGGCACTGCGCCTGCGTCCAGCCGGTCAGTAGCCCTGCACCAAGACCACGCCTTTCGGCATTGATGGTTTTTTTCGAAACGCTCCCTCAGTTACTGAGGGAGCGTTTCGGTTTTAAGCCCCATTGGTGCTGGAGCGTCCTTGGTTGTCGCACGCAAGTAGCCCAATTGCTTGCCCCAGAAGTGTAACGTGGGCCACTTATCCGGAAACTACCTGTGTATGGCGGCATATCGGCCGTCCGAAGGAAACACATCAGGCAGCAGGAGGAAAGATCATGTGGAACCGAGCAATAGCAATGGCAGGAGCAGCACTCTTGGCTGCAGGGGGATTCGGACTTGCGCTGCCGGCAGCAGCCAATGCTGCCCCGCCCACCGACCCGTCCGATCTCAACCAGCAGCCATTTCAAAGCACTGACCCCATTGAGACCGGGTGCGACATTGGCGCCTATGTGATGAAGTCTTGGGATATGCACAACGCCGTGTATAACGAGGTCCAGGGCTTGGCCCAGCTTGTCTACTCACCAACCTGTGAAACCAACTGGGTCAATGTTTACGGGTTCACCCCCGGCAACACCTACGACGTCTTCATTTCCCGCAGCAGCGACAACATCGGCGGCCTGGCAGCCAGTGTCAATGCCGGCGGCGCCGCCGACACACTGCAGACGTACGCGCCGGGCAACACCTGCGTGGAAGTGAAGTGGGAGATTCAAAACACGACCACCGCCATTACGGAGGGCCTGGGCAGCAGCATGATGTGCTGAGTCAGCGCCTTGCACCTTACAAACGCAATGCACCACGGATGGAGGGATCCGGTGTCACTAGCACGGCAGGACAGTTTCCTGGCCTTGCATGAAGAGTTCAAGCCGCGTGTGCTTGGCTACGTCAGGCGGCGGATTTCCTCGGACCAGACTGCCGAGGAAATAGCGGCAGACGTCTTCCGCATTGCCTGGCAAAAGTCGGACAGCGAACCCAACCCGTCCATCGGCTGGCTCTTGAATGTGGCTCGGAACCTCATCGGCAACGAGTATCGGAGCCATGCCCGTGCAATGCAGCTACAGGAAAGGCTTCGTGACACCGAGCGGATCAACGCACAGGGCGGCGATGACGCCGGCACACGCAACGCCATTGCCGCAGCCCTGGAAAAGTTGCGGGAGAAGGACCGGGAAATTCTATTGCTGACGTACTGGGAAGACCTTACACTCGCCGAAATTGCCCACGTACTCTCCTGTAGGGAAGCCACGGCAAGAGTCAGACTGCATCGGGCCCGGAAGTCATTTGAAAGGGCGCTGCCACACCGGTTACGCCCTGAGGGGAGGGACTGAGATGGATCCCATCGAATCGATGCTCCGAAGCATCAATCCTGTTCCCGACGAAACATCAGGACCCGTAAAGCTGGGCCTTCCGCCTGGACTGGACCTGTCCACTGCGCCGCGAGCTGCGGCCTCGAATACGGCGGCTGCGCTGGCGCACCGCCCTGCCCCGAAACGCCGCACGTCGTGGTTCACCACCGCCCGTGTGGCGGTTGTCGCCTTGGCAGCCGTGGTGGTTGTGGCCGCGGCAGGCTTCTTCGGCGCAATGACACAGGGGTGGAAGACGCCGGAGCCGGCAGCTCCCCTGCCCTCACCCAGCTCCATCCCGCCTACCTCCGCCCCTACAAGTACCGCACCACCAAGTGCCCCCCCGGCGGCGCCGGCCATGGATCCCGCAACGGGGATTACATGCACGTTTGAAAACGTGGCCACCACCGATCAGGCAGGGCAGATGCTGGAGAACATGGGGACGCACCCTGGCGACTTCAACGTGCTGGGCTGTGCCGGCGGATGGCTGGCATTTGAACTGACGGACGGCGGCTACCAGAGGCTTGTGGACCAGGGCGCAGGCACGGGCAGCGGCGATGGGAACGGTAAAAAGGGCGATTTTTACTTCGCAAAGTTTGACGGCAGCAAGTACCTGTACAACAAGTACTACTTCGTGCAGGGTTGGAACACCATCCAAACGGCCGGGGGGACGGCAGCTGACAAGGCTGCCGAGATGGACAACCGCATCGAACGGCTCCTTGGCATTGCCTCCGGACTACGCCAGGCACTGGTCGGCGAGCCAGTGTCCACACCGGCCACCACTGCCCCCACCACGAACAGCAGTCCTAATGTGGACCCGGAAACGGGGGTGGCATGCAGCATGGACAACGTGGCACCCGCGGACAACCCTGAAGCGTGGGTCATGAAGGACATCGCCGCCCACCCCGAGAACTACACGGTGCTGGGCTGTGCTGGCGGGTGGCTGTCCTTCAAGCTCAGCGACGCCGGATACCAGCGCTGGCTTGACGATTTCAAGACCAACGGCCTCATCCAGGAAAACAGCGAGTTCTTCTACTTCGGCAAGTACAACGGCAGCAGCTACCAGTTCAAGTTGGGCCAGTCCGTGCCCAACTGGACCCCGCGGCCCGGCGTCGATCCACGGCCAGCAGCCATGGTCAAGACGATGGCGAAGGAGATGGAACAGGCGGGCATCCCCGCCACCCTCCGCGAAGCGCTGGTGGGATCCCCACCGTCCTGACAGCAGTTCGCCGCGTCAGCCTTCGGCGCAGTTTCAGCCCTGTGCGGCCCGCCATGCCTGAATGTCTGCCAGTATCTCGGCTTTCCGCCCCTCTGACGCAAACGACGACCGTACGGAGTTGCCCGCCAGCTTCTCCACCATGTCCGAATCCCAAGCAAACTCTGCCACCAGCGCGGCAAAGTTGGCATGCACATAGCCGCCGAAATATGCCGGGTCATCAGAGTTGACACACACGTTTAGGCCGGCGGAGATCATCTGCGGCAGCGGGTGTGCAGCGAGCGTGTCCACGGCGCGCAACCGCACGTTGGACAGCGGGCAGACCGTCAGCGGCACCTGCTCCGCCACAAGCCGCTTGACCAGAATCCTGTCCTCAACAGCCCTGATACCGTGGTCGATGCGCTCAACACCGAGCAGGTTCAAGGCGTCCTCAACATAGCTGGCCGGCCCCTCTTCCCCCGCGTGGGCCACCAGCCGCAGTCCAGCTTCCTTGGCGCGCCGGTAGAGCCGAATGAACTTCGACGGCGGGTTGCCCACCTCTGCGGAGTCCAACCCAATGCCGATGATGGGCGCCTCCATGTCAAGCAGCTGCTCAAGAACTTCCAGCGCGGAAGCCTCCGGCTGGTCGCGCAGGAAAGCAGCAATCAGTTCGGTCGTGATGCCAAAGTCAGCCACGCTGGAAGCCAGTGCGGCCGCAATGCCGTTGACCGCCGTCGAAAGTTCCACGCCGCGGGCCACATGGGCCTGTGGATCAAACATGATCTCGGCGTGCCGCACCCCCGCCTCTTGTGCACGGGCCAAGTAGGCCCGGGTCATGTCAGCAAAGTCGGCCTCGGTGATAAGCACGGCCATGTTGGCGTAGTAAAGGTCCAAGAATGATTGCAGGTCGCTGAACTCATACTGCGCCCGCAGGGAATCCAATGTGGGAAACGGTAGGGTCAGGCCGTTTCGGGCAGCCAGTTCCAGAATCAGCTCTGGCTCAAGCGTGCCTTCAATATGCAGGTGCAGCTCGGCCTTGGGCAGTGTGGCCAGCGCGGCGGGATCAACGGGATTTTCAGGTGCTGTGGTCATGGGGCCAGTCTACTTTCGCACCGGGCCGGAGGCGGGAGCAGGCCCGCGATCGGCCTTGAACAGCTTGGCAATCAGCTTCGGGTCCACAATTTCGGTACGGATCACCTCGCTCAGTGCCTCCACGGTGGTGGCCGTTCCCGTTCTGCGCTTCACTTCCTTGCGCAGCTGGTCAAGCATCGGCTCCGACAGGAGCATATCCAGCACGGCCCCTGGCTCGATGGCTGCCCGGTGACGCCACACTTCGTCGATGCGCCGGCGTTTGAGCGCTTCCCGGTGCAGCAGGAACATCAGCTCGGTTTTCTCCGCCAATGAGGCAGGCCCCAGCAAGTCCACCTCGAACGCCATGTCCACCACTACCGGTAGACCACCGGTGAGGTGATATGCCTGCCACACGGCACCATTGGTGAGCACCATCCACTCCACGCCCTCGTTGACCGCGTACATCAGCACTTGGCGCAGGTGGCGTTCATTGAGTTTCTGGCTGATCCGCTTGACCTCGATAAAGGCCACCATCTGTTTGTCGATCCGCACCCCGTAATCCGCGAAGTCCTGTTTCACCATGTATTCGGTGGTGAGGTCCGTGAACTTGTCGTAGTCCAGGCCTTCGCACAGCATGTCGGTGACCACCATGCGGGTGTCGCCTTCGTTGGCGTCCCGGGCGCGTAGGGCTTCAAGCGGCTTGATGTAGCGTTGGATGGCGTCGTGCACCTGCTCAATGGCCGTAAGCTCCCACTTGGGGATGCGTGACGCTGCAGCCGCTCTCGCCCGTGGTGCCGGTGGCGGTTCAGCCGGGGCCTGCTTTTCGACAAGGACGACGGCGGGAGCCTGGGTTTCGCTGTCTGTCCAGGTTTCGCCGCCCACGGGGTTGAGCAGTTCATCCGGAAGGTGTCGGTACGGTTCCGCGACGCCAAAAGCAGCTTGCTTCAACATCCAGCTGATGGTGGGTTCCCACAGCTCCACGACTTTTGCCCCCGGACCGTCCACCTCGACGATTTTCGTGTGGGCAATCATTTCCAGGTGGCAGTGTTCAGGTACCTGCTGCCCCGCACGGGCAACTTCAGCTGCCCAGCCCACCAAAATATTGAGTCTGTTTTGACCCTTGGCGTCAAGCGATATCTCATTCATGGTTCGGCTCCTTGCCGTGTTGCACTGTCGCTGTCGTTGCCGCTCCTTCTGTCAGCCAGGGCGGAGGGAGTGGGGCCTGGTTAAAGGACTCCTGTTGCGTTGAGCACCCATTTTGCTGGGTCAAGGCATCTGAACGGGGCAATTCCTCGAGCATGGACTGACTGACCGTTGGGGGACTCGCCGAGGGCAGACACGGCGAAGAACCGATAATCTAGAGGGCGGCCATTGTTGGGGTTTTCCAGGCTCATGACGAGGTTTTTGGCGTCTAGTTTATACAAAAGACTGCGGACTTCTTCATGGAGAAGCTCGCCGTCCCGTTGGTCGTAGCCCGGGGTCTGCAGGCTTGGATCCCGAAGGAAGGCAGCTCCTGTATTGGACATGATGGACTGCCACTGCACATCGTCAACGTTGCGCATTTCCTGCAGAGCGTCGAACTTGGACAAGATCACGGCCAAGTGCGGCGTGGCCGTGCCCAGCATCCGCAGCAAATTCCCCAGCACCACTTGCGGGTCGCCGCCAAGCAGGAGCTGTGCAGGAATCAAGTCCTGCAGTTTGAATCTGATGTCTGGAACAGCCAAGGGGTCAAACATGAAGAACACCGCGTCGGCGTGTCCCAGGAAGGAGAAGGGCCGCTGGTATTCAGGTGGGTTCTCCATGTCCTCTCCAGCCACATCACGTATGGACAGGAACCGGCGGACACCGTTGACCATGCCTAGGCTGAGAATGACGGGGTCCCGGGTGTACGAGTCGGCCTGCACGCTGCTTGGCGTTGGATGCATCAGGCCACGGGCTGAGAACAATGGCTTCTCGTAGATCTCCGTGTATTTTTCCCTGGACCGATTGTCGGCAAACTCCACGGTGCAGTTCAGCAGGCCCATCAAGTAGTTCAATTCCTTGACAAGGACAGCGACGTACAGTGATTTCCCTGTTGCCCGGGCCCCGTTCATGGCTATGCAGGTGGCCTCCCCACTGCGCCAGTCCGCCGGAAGGACATAGTGGCAGTTTGGGCAGGCATCCTTGGCCGGCTCCTTGCACCCCGTACATTCCGCCGTCGGAGCCGGACGCCAGTTCTTTCCACCGGATGCAGGCGCCGGCTGATGGATTTTAGGTCCGTTCTCGACCTCAAAACCCATGTAGGCACTGGCGACTTCGTCCTTCTCCAGCGGGCAGCGCCCTGAGCAACAGACCCAGAAGGCCTGCTGCTCAGAGATTCCCTGAAAACAACTGGGGCATTTGGTATTCAATGGTTGACCTTTCCGGAAAGCGCCGAGCCTGCTGGGAAGCAGTCCAGCAAAAGTGACTTGACCATCGCGGCAAGTTCCCGGGGGTCCCCCAACAACCGGTCGTGAAGCGAATCAGTTGCCGCCGGCCGGGCGATGACAGTGCTGGGTTCATGTGAGCCACCCAGCAGCTCCCAGGCAACAGGGTCGGTCACGGCCACAAGATGGCGAAATTCCTGTTGCCCGTTACCTCGTTGCAAAAGCTCCGCATCCGCTGGCAGGCCGTCAGTAACCAGGTAGATCATCTGTTGTGCAGCAAGTCCGTATTTTCCATCAAGCGGGCTGCTGGAGCGGAAGCCGCTAGAAGGGATGCGGTTTTTGAACTGCGCATTGATGGCAGCAGGAATCCTGGTCAGCTCCATGGCCGGCAGCAGGTGGAAGGCATCATCAACAATGGCGGCACTGACTTCCTTGCCGTTTGCCACCACTTGGGAAACGCCGGAGATGACTTGTGCCACGGCGGACACCGTGCCGTCCTGGACCAGGTCGGCAGTTGAGCCTGAACCGTCCACGGCAACCACCATGTTCAGCGCCATTTCCGGGTCAACCCATTGCAGGCCCAAAATTTCACGGGTGGCCACACGTGCTGCGTTGCCCAACGGGCCAAGGTCGGCATCGTTTTGGTTGTGTGCGGCACGAACGCTCAACAACCCTTCCTTCGGCGCCACAAACACCAGGTCCTTACGGTCCAGGCCCGAGACGTCGATGGGTGCCAAAATGATCCTTTGGGGATCCGCACTTGCCCTGTCCTCCACTGCAATGGAGAGATGTGCGATGGTGGGTGCCGGGAACCTTGCCACACCTGCCGGGAACAATGAAACCATGGTGTTGGATACCACCTGGGGCAGGATCACCACGTTGGGCATATTCGCCGGACGCACCAGGGCTTCAACGGCACGCCCTTCTTGAGACACCTCAAGTCGCCCCTGCACACCGGGGCCCTCAAGACGCAGGGTAAAGCTCAGCGGGCGAACATTCAGCCGCACCTCCGCCGTTCCTTCCAACATATATGTGGGCATTATCGATCCTTCCGCAACACCGATGATTTAAAGGACTTAAGTGAATCTAAAAATGCTGGTTTCCCCGGTTCGGGGTCCAGCCGGCCGGTGGCAGAGCAGAGCTGCTGCCACCAGTCCCTGAAGACTTTTTCGCGTTCCTGCAGCGCTTTCTCACGCTGGCGTTCAGACTCGCCGGTCGTGGCCACCTTCCGCATGACGTCCATGGTCGCAGCGGCTGCACCATCCATGTCGTAGAGAGGCATCGTGGATAGCACGATCCGCAGCGGTACTTCCAATGCGGGAACCCATTCCTGATCCAGCTCCACCCGCATACCTGCCATGAAGCGTTCCGGCATTAACGCGCTTTCTGGAAAACGGGGCTTGAGGTAGAGCGACATCCGGCCCAGATGTTCTGCATCCGCAATGCTGAGCACCTGCGACCGGACGCAACCAGCCAAGGCCACCGCAATGCCCGGTTCCGGAACGTCACCGAGGCCCCGAAGCTGCTTTTTCAGGGCCGCAGGCCATGGTTGCATTGGAGCTGGCCCGGTTCCGAGAACTATGACGGCAGCAACCACCATCAGGGCAGTCACTGCCGGGGATTGGTGTGGGCGTTCCAGGGCTTCCAGCGTTTCTTCAAGGGTGCCTAGGAACATCTTGGATATTTCCACTACCGTTGTTGCATCTCCCTGCGTCCAAGCGTGTGCAAGGGTGACACCATCCGAGCTCGTGCGTTCAGCGGCAAGGCGCAGTTCTGCGATCTTCGCTTCCAGCGGCGTTTCGTCCTGCAACCCCCGCTTCACCGCCATTCTGCACAATGATTCCAGCCTCCTGGACCAGTGCTCTTCCAAGAGTGCGTGGTAAAAAAGGTTCCCCCCAAGCGCCCCCGGATGTCTCGATTCGACCGCACACAGTTCGGCCCCGGACCAGGCCGGGCCTGCGTGGAGCACGGCGGTCACAAGTTCAGCGGGAAAGCCAGTCCCTTTATGGAATTCCAGTACCCCGATGGCCGCCGCAACCCGGGCCCTGTCGGCAGTCCCCTGCCCGTTCTTGCACTGCCACAATGCCAGTTCCACAACCATCGGATCCAATTTCACGGCACCGGCATCAAGCTCGTTGGCAATTGTTCGCGGCGCCGCAGCCGGGAACAGCCAGTCACGGAAGGCCGGCGGCATTCTGTGGCCCGGAGCCGATTCTTCAAAGCGGTTGGAACGGGCAACGACGTCCATGACCTTGGCGTGCAGCACACCGCTTTTCAACGCACCAGTGTGGTCGACAAGGGCCTTTCCTTCGTCATCAAAGTCAATGACGGCACTGACCACGCGCTCAAGAATTTCATCCCTGGCGTCGGCAAGCTCGGCATCGCTGCCGGCCTCCAAGTCCACCAGAGAGGTGGCAGCAATAAAATCCAACACCTTGAGTCCTGCCAGGACTGCTTCCCGGCTGCTGTGCTCAGCCAGCCGGGTGCGAAGCTGGAGGACGGCTGACTCGGCTGCTGCCTTCATGGGCAGCGTGTTTGCGGCCGGGTCATGGTCCTCGGGCAGCGGTACGCTGCCTGGGCGTTCCAACCATTCAACGTCGCCCAAGGCCCTCTCCACATAGGTTTGTATGAGAATTTCCCGAACGAGGCCAGCGGCCGGGCCATTGGAAAGCTCCACCCAGGCATCCCCGGCATGGATGCTCCCGGCGGAGCGGATGGCTTGCACCGCCTCCGCCTGAAGTGCTGTGTCACGGCTCAGGGCCAAGGGCGAAGACAACTTCAACACCTCTATCGCCTCGGCTGCCGCATCTGCAAAGATGTGTGGTTTGCGCACTGCCGTCATGGCGAGGGGCCATGACGGGTCGGTTCCGGTGTCCCCCACGCACAGACTGATACGGTCCAGTTCGGCCATGGCTTCCTCGGCAGTTTTCCGTGATGCCACCGCATCCTGGGCAAGTGTGCCCCAATAGGTTGCCGCTATGCGCGAGCCGGCCGCCGTCGTGTGCGGGTTTCCCTCCGTGTCGCCCATGTTGGGGGTCTCAAACTCATCCAGAATCACATGTGTTCCATCGCTTCCCAGCAGAGATGCATCGACCCGGGGAACACACGCAAGGTGCACACCGCGGGCGAACACCGTGCCCAGCGCCCCTGCCCGTTCGTACAGCGAAAAGTTCAGCCGGCGTGCAAAGTGCGGTGAACACAGAAAACTCACGGCAGCAGTCCAGAGGGCGGCGTTTCGTGCCGACCCGGTGACAAGAACGACGCCGGGCCCCCCACCCATCGCTGCAGCAACAGCATCGAGCAACACTGCGAGCAGGCCCGCCCGCCACTCGTTGGGGGCAAAGAGGAAGTCCTGCACGTCCCGGGCAGACAGGCCCGGGGCAAAACCGCCGTCACCAACCGTGGGCAGGTGCGCTGCCGTTACTTGGTCCACGCCAAACGGGCGCAGCACATCCGGGGAGTCCCACCACTGCACAGGCCTGAGCCCCGGGACGAATGAGTCAGGTCTGCGGTCCACCAGAACATGGCTGAAGACATTTCCGGGGCGCCCGGTGCTGTCTCGGCCGGCCATGACACTGTGCCAGTAACGGGACTGGCCCGAGGGGCCGCACACATGGGTGAAGCGCCTAGGCATGGCCGCGACCTCAGCAGCTCCGGGAAAATCACTGGGTTCAACATCCGGGTCGAATTGTGTCACTATCCTTGCCTGCAGCAGTGCCACCTCGGTATCCAACAGGCCTGCGCTGCGTTCCTTGACCTGCCACCCGCCCCGCGTGCCATTACCCGCGTCAAAGGAGGCATAGCTGAGCTGGCCCCAGCGCGGGGAATCAGGGGAAATTCCCAAGGCCGCCGCTTCGTGGATGTCAGCGTCCACCGAACGGCCCCCAACCTGAGTTCCCTCGGGAATTCAGGGTGAGGTCTTTGACGCCGGGGTCCAACACTGCCATTTGTTTGAGTACGTTCATGGGGACCTGGGGAAAGAGCCGGATGTATCCGGTCCCGGCACGGACCTCTGAATTCCAGGTTTCAGGATCCGTCTTCCACGTGTCCGGCGGATCTTTGATGGTCCTGCTGTGAGGCGTGAAGACTCGTGTGGCGGGTTCCGCCCCGTCCATATCTCGCATCATATTCAGCGGTTGGCCGTCCGAAGCCGTCAGTGGAAGCCTTTCATGGTTGTAAACCAACATGAACCCTGGAAGGGCCGCGTTGGGCGTGTGCGAGTCCACCACCACGGTGAAGCCGGTGACTTTCCCGGTGAATTTGGCCTTGCGTGGTGCCACCCGGTACCCGACCCGCATGATCCACGGGTAGTTGACGGTCGTGACCGAACCGGCGACCCGGTTTCCGGCTTCGAAGCTGACGGGAACCAGGTGCAGGTCGCAGCCCTCGGCGGGCAGGTTGGACGGAAAATACATGCCGCCACGCTGGTTGTACGCTGAATGTGAAATTTCCAAGGGCTGTCCCGCAAGTGCGTTTTCCGGACCTTGTCCGGCTGGCCCGCGGTACACCATAACCGCGTCGGCTCCGGCGGGCCATTCAAAGGTCAAAATTTGGCTATCCACGCGTTCCACAACCTTGGCGTTGCGGATTCTCGTGGGCCGGGTGCTGACCCTGCTGGCGCCAACGTGCGCCCGGCCGTCAAGAACGGTCACGGGAGTGAAATATGTTCTTGTCCACTGGACAGGCCACGGCACGTTCAGCATGGCTGCCGTGCCATTCTCCGGTTCTATGGGGTGTGCAAGACGGAACTCAGGGCGCAGGCCGCCTTGCTCCAGCGTCGCTTCCTCAAGCGGCTTGAGCTCAATCCCGGCTGCCGGCGGTGTTGCCGTCCGGTAGATGTCGACCCGCCCACCCGGGGGAATCCTCCAGCGCAGGTCCACCAGGACGGTGTCTGCATCTTCATCAGCGTTCACGGTCACGTTCAGATCGTCCACCGGCAGCAGCACGGCCGAGACGGTGATCGGCACGACGGACGGTGCTGACAGGAGAGTCTGTTCGTAGACTGCGGCCTCAGCGTGCACTTGATAGACGTAAGCAGCCCCGCGCTCTGCCTGCGCGTCGACAAAGCCGCCAAGGTTGGTGCCGTCGGCATGGATCCTGTAAGCGGGGTCGCCGCTGGAGAATGCCGCCTTGTTCGCGGGGATGCGGAAGATCTGTACTTTTTGTGTTCCCGGCAGCGCCGTCCACTGGCCAATGATCCGGCCTTCGTCTTCGCGAATGTCCACCGCCGGGACCTCCGCCACGACCTCCACTGTGGCGTGCAGCACCGGTTGGGAGTTCATGGCATCCACACGGTCCCTGCCCGCATGGCACCACACCTGCACGTACCGCACAGCGGTGCTGAAGACGCGCGCATCAACCGCGTGCCCGTCCTCTGTAATGGCAATGACGTCGGCTTGGTCGGGGGTGTAGGGAGCTGTTTCATCGCCTGAAATGAGCCGGTAAATCTTGACCGCACGCTCGGCACCGCCCGGCGCCCAGGAATAACGCCGGCTACCGTCAAGGGTTTTTGCCACCTTGATAGTCTCGGGCTTGATCCCGGAAGCAATAAAGTCATAGGCGGCAAATAGGGCCGGATCGATTTCCGCTCCCTCCGCGTGGTCGGCTGGCGCCACGGTCGCGCCGGTCTCCAGCGCAGCGCGTTCCCGCTGGACCGGGGCCAAGGGTGCAACTTCCCAGGCAACCTCTGAAGCAGCAGACCGGGCTGCCCTCCGGGTGGGCGGTGCCGGATCTGCTGGCAGGTGTGCCGCGTGCTCGGGCACCGCTGAATCGGCCTCAGTAAGGTCAAGTTCCGCCATCGGTGGATTGATGCTGGCAAGCAGTTCAACAAGCTCGTGCGCAAAGCCCTGGGCCACACCGGGCAGTTGGGACTGAACAGCCGTCAAGTCCCGCTTGCCGTTGGCCACGTTGCGCAGGTCCCTGTCTTTGAGCTGGGATGCGAACGGCCGGGCATCGTCAACAGCTTGGGTTCGCCACGCTTTGAGCAACTCTATGGACTGCTCTACCAAGGAGGGCTCCGCACTGCTCTCAGGCTCATGTTTCGACGCTTCGATGTTCGGTTGGCCAGACAGGTCTTTGACCTTCACCTGCTGCATCTGGGTAATCGCAGTGGCACGCGCATTTGCCAGTGCTCGGGCAGGGGCTTCAGCCGGCACTTCTTCACCACCTGCTGCAGGCTGTGCTGGTAGGCCCGCTTCGCTCTCTGGAACGTCATATTCGCTGCCCAGTTGGCTGTGCGGGTCAGCAATGTTGAAAGCCACCTGCTTCAGCAGGGTCGTGATGGCTCCTTGCCAGGCGTGCACTATGCCGGCATCCACACCGGGCGCGTCAAGGCTCTTGGCAATGGCAATTGCTGCCAGATCCTGCTCCGACGGGGCAATGAAACCTCTGGCCGCAACGTCACGGGCCCACAGCCGCAGGGCACTGAGCCTTGCTTCATACTTTTGATCGATCGTCATTGCATTTACCTTTGCTACTGTGGCTTCTTGCCGCCGGTCCCGGCTGCTGGGATGTCCGACGGCGTGATGTCGCTTTTTGTTCTTGGCTGGCCTAGAACGTTGGGCCTTCCGGCACTGCAATGTCCACGGTAGGCACCGCTGGCATGGATTCTGCGTTGTCCCACCAGTTGGGCTCCACCGGTGCGCTCTTGAACGCCTTGAATTCATGGGCTCCGATACCTTGACTCAACTGCACAAGGCCTGCCCATTGGCTCATGCCGTGACGGACATGGAACGGGATGCTCAATTCCACCCGCCCCTTGCCTGCATTTCGTCCCAGGTCGGTGAGGACTTCGCCGTCGAACTGTCCGGGCATGGTTGCATCTGCCGGGGTGGTCCCGGACATGAATGCGTCGAGGCTCGTTTGGGCCACTGACCCGTCACGGACCTCATTGACGGTGGAGGTCATGGTCGCAGCCAGGTCTGCACGGTTGTTTTGCAGTTCCGCCAGCACATGATTCCATACGTCGTGGCTGGCAGCGTTGTTGATGCCTTGCTCATCCAAGGCCGCAATCCACAAGGGAAGCAGGGAGGTCTCGCCATCCCCAAGCTGGCGGAACAACAATTCCACATTCCCTGAAAGTTCGTATCCGCGGGAACCAAGCTGGGCGGGCGCCCCGTTGACGGCGGTCTGCCAGGGCTGGCTCAACCATCCGGTGGAGAATATGCCTTGGCGCAGTTGCGCTGTCGCCATGCCAATATTCTGCGGGTTGATGGCCACGCTGCCCACCTTGACGTTCAGTGGCAAGCCCTGCACGTAAACCTCCTTGGCGGCAGCTTGGCTGACGTTGCGCCCGAATGGTTCGTGCAGGACACTTCCAACCACGTGGGACCAGGCCAGGAACTGGCTGTAGGCATCTCCCAGTCGGCGCAGGTCGCGCAGGATGTGGCGCAGGTTGCGGCGGTTGATCTCGTCTTGTTCCAACATCGCCGTCCGGGCATTGATCAGCCTGAAAAGCTCCCTTTGTCCACGCATGAAGACAATCAGCGCAACAACCAGCCAGGCAATGAGAATGCCAGCGAGAACAGCTATTCCCGGGCCAACCTCGATGACCTCGCTGGCGAGCAGCACCACTGTCACCACCACTGCCGCAATCGCAATGCCCATGATGATCTTCATCCACAGGGCGATCTTCTTTTGTGCTTGGTGCACCGGTGCCAGACTGTCTGAAGCGTCAGCGGCGTCGCGAATCTGCCTCAGCACGCCCTGCAGTTCCTGCGTGGTGGAGAGCAGGTGCTGGGCGATTCGGCTGCCAACATGATTTGCATAGCTGTCGGCAAATGATTGCTTCCATGTTCGCAGCGCGGCCAGCGCCCCGCTGGCCGGGACACCCAAGTTGGGGTCGGCTGCGGTCTTCTGCAGCCGCTGCTCGGCGTTGTAAATGCCCATGACGTCATAGGGAGACACGGGTCCCAAGGACATGGACGAGCTCAAGTGTGCGGGAATGCCGGCGAAACGTTCAGCGGCCAGCGGTACGGCGGAGCGGGGTGTGCGGACAACTGCGCGTTGGGTTCCGATTTGGACAGGCGGCAGCGCGGCAACCCGCTCCCCGGCATCCGAAAGTGTCAACGCCCCCGCAGCGTAGTCCTGCCAGAGTGAGGACAGGTCTGCATGAACTTCGTGTTCGCGCGGCATCCCTGCATTTTCCAGCACCTTGTCGAGCTCCACGGCGGCTTCCCGGACATCCAGCCATGATGCGGGCATGCCATCGGGTGCAATGCCGTCAACAATGACCGTGTATTGCGCCGGAGCTGCGCCGAAGACCACGGAATGGATCGCGGCAGCAGCCGTAGATTTTATTTTGACTCCGATCCTATTGACCCAGTTCCGTGGCACATTTTTCAATGCCGCACAAATGAAGCTGAACATCATGCCCAAGGCCGTCCAGGCACCGATTGGTTTGGACACGGAAGCCTGCTTTTGCTCTCTGGGTCCCTGCAGCACCTGGGCGTGTTTCGTCCATAGCTGCTCGGCCATGGTGCGGGAGGCGAGAGAAACGTCTTCGATGTAGATGGCTGCAGAGCCCATGCGTGAGGGCAGCGGCAGGCGTTGACTCACATCCGTTACTTGGGCACGCAGTTCCTCCTCAACGGCGGTGGCGTCGAGGTTGCGGTAAAAGGCCCGCATAAGTCTGGCATTCTGGCCGGGCAGGAGCATCTGGTCATCCAGGACCGATGCGCCCATGCCACGCCACATCGCCAGTATCCCGGCGCAGGCCACCGCTGCGTGGCGGCCCAGTGCAAACGGATCGGCAGTGGCATGCAGCAGGCTGTGGCCCTGGTTCACCCCTGCGGATTCCTCGGGGGCGAACACAATGTTGTGCCAACCTTCGTGGGCGAGGTCCTGGACAGTTTCAATATCATTCACGCGGGCGGCCACGGCACGCACTCGTGTGACGGGACGACCGCCAAAGGAGGACTCCAGAAACAAGGCCACCCGCTGTCCCGTTTCGGTTGAAACTTGCGGCGCGTCGGCACCTGCAGTGACAAGCACCGCCACCCTGAGGCGGTCGTAGTTTCCTGCCTCAGCTGCGAGGGAATGCAGGTTGACGCCACGCTGTCTCCCGCCTACCACCTCCACACCGCCAATACCCGTTTCGGTGACCATCTCGGGTTCCACCCAGACAAAGCCGTCCACCAGTCCAAGACCGGACCAGTCGGTGAGAATCTCCCGAAGCCCACCCAGCTGGCCCTTGGGAGCAACGAGAACATTCAACGCCGCCATGTTAGAACGCTCCCAGATCCGGCAGGTCCAAGGAATCCGGACTCTCCTGTCCGCCGCCTGTCAGTGCGCGCTGACGGGCGGTGCCCAAGTGACCCAGCAATTCACCCAATGTGACGAAAATGTCGGGGGCGATGTCGCGGAACAGTGGTGTGGAACCTGCCGTCTTGCGGTTCTGGATTTTGGAGAATGATCCACCACCCTTGGCGCCTAGGTACTCCGGTTCCATGAAGTGGTCCCCGGCCAGAGCACGGATCGATTCAAGCCAGTTCTTGGTGCTTTCATAACGCTCGTCAATGCTGCTTGCAGCAACCACCCCCGGTACGCGCCCTGACATGCCTGATTGGGTGCGTCCTGTGGCAAGCCATTGGGCGAGCTCCTCCACCGCGGCCGTTTCAAACAGGCCTGATGCCGGCTCCTCCGGGCTTGAGTCGTAGAAGCTGCGCAGCAGGTTGTAGGGCCGCATTGAGGACAACACGGGACTCTGGTGCGTATTGGCGACGGCCAGCAGGATGGATTCCAGCACTGCAGGCAGCCAGTCGTAGGATTTTGCCAGGAACTGGGACGGCGGCGTCAGCAACGGGTTGGGGAACTGAGCCCAGTAGCCGTTTTCCTCATCCCAGACTTCCACGGCTGAGGTATATGGCGGTTCGGGCAGGCGCAGGCGGCCGGTAATCTGGCCAACAAACCATCCCGCGACCAGTGCACGCCGCTCCTCCTGGCCCATCGGAAGGGAGGCTGCCAAGGGGCGGGCACGGCGCTGGCTCCAAAATCCCTTGCGTTCAGGCAGCGAGGTGCCTGCCCATTGCTGGGCCACCGGCGCCAGTACGGAGTCGAAGACAAGAGGAGAGTAGTTGCGGTAGGAGCCGAAAATGTCGATCTTTTGGACCTTGTCCTCGCTTGTCATGGCCTGTTGCAAAATTGCTGCCGTCTCTTCAGCAATATCGTCGTTGCCGGCAATCTGCGCGAACAGCGCACCGGCCACATCGTCAAGCTCCCCGAACGGCACTGAGGAGAACTTGAAACGGTACTTAACATCGTCGCTGTGGAGCTGCTGCACCACATCACGGTTGACGCTGATGAGCGGCACAGCCCGGTTCAAGGTCTCGTTGAACTTGGCGATGACGTCTGCCTGGCGTTGCGGGACTTCGGAAGCCTTGGCATCGGTGCCTCGAACATATTCGCGTAATGAAAGAGAGCAGAAGTTGTCAAAGGCCTCGTTTTTGCGGGCAACAAAGCGCCGCGCACGTCCTACCAAGTCCTGCGGTGTCACGTGAACGGTGAATGCTGCCCGTGACGGAGTCAGCGGCTTGCCGGTGAAGGGATCGCGGTTGAATTCAGCTGGCTGCCAGTTTCTTGTCTGTTCCAGCAAACCGCCCGGGGCAATGTCACCGCCGGCAACAGACCACAGGCCACGAATAGTCTGACCCACAATCAGCCATCGGCCTTCATTGAAACCCTGGTGGTTGGTTCCAGCCGAGCCCACCTCGGTCACGTCGTTTTCGTACTGCGTGGCGAAGGTCTTCGATTCGGTAATCAAAATTTCATTGTCCGCCACGTCAAACCGGGCTGGGACGGAGAGGTTTTCATCGCTTGGCCACGCGGCGTATTGGTCGGTGGCAACATTGGCCAAGCCCACAGCAGTGGGACGGGCCGCCTGGGACTGGTCCAGCAAGGTCAGCGACTCACTCAGTGCCTCACGCATGGGAGCAACCACATCGTTGACGAAGGCCGTCAGCACTGTGGACATGGTCTTGCCCACCTGCAAGTACAAAAGGCCCGAGGTTTGCCCGCGAAGCAGGCCCACCAGCCGGTCAACAACGGCCTGTCCATTGGCAATAACCTTCATCGGCGCAATTTCACCTTCAAATTGCGGTGGCACCGTCGCTACAGCCGGCACGCCATACGAGACAATGCCGCCCAGTGCGTTCAGCAGCTGTTCCTTGATGAGGGCCTCAATGCGGTCCACGACCACCCTGGCATAGGGCAGGCCAAATTGGGTGACGGAGTCCTCCACAACCGTAATGAATCGGGACAGGAGCTCATCCTTGTACCCGTATCCCCATTGGTAGGCGGCTTCCACGGAAACGTTCGTCAATGATGCCCTGCGTTCCTGCAGGCGCTGGCGCAGCCCGCCAATCCACTGGTTGGCTGCCACCCCGCTGGCCTCCGGGATGTAGGGCACCACCTGCTCATCTGTGATGGCGTTGGCGATCCTTCCGGCGTCGTCCCGCGTGAACGCCGAGGCGTTGAACCAGTTGAGGACGTCAGTTTGGTTGATGTTTGATCCGTGGGGGACCGGCAATTCCAAGGCACGGCAAATATTGCTCCACTGGCTGTCTGCCAGCGCATTGACCTGCTCGATGCCGGTTGCCGAATTGTTGGGCTGCATGTGGCCCAAACGGAGCCTGTCCACGGCAGTGCGGGCCATGCGCTGCGCCGCATACTCCCCGTACCGGTCCCGGCCCATGCTCAAGCTGGCAAAGCCAAAAGCGCCCCAGGCCAAGTCCTCCGAAGTGGCGCCCCAGCCAAAGGTGTCCCTGCGCGCAGGCTTATCCGTTGAATTGTTTGTCAGGTCATAGGAAATGAAATCCGCGGACGCCTTGCCACTGAGCATGAGGGCAGCCAGGCCCCGGCCAAGGCCGCGATAAAGCGCATCTTGGCTGCCATCACCGAACATCGTCCGCGAGACACCGGCAAAGCGGCCCACTGGAAAGACACGCGCAAACGGAAGTGCATTCGCCATCCCGTTCTTCTGCCCCAAGGCAGCTAACGTTGCCGTGTCGTGATCCGCCGCTGCCTTGGTCTGTGCCGCAACGATTTCCCCCAGCATGGCGAGCGCATTGGCACGCACGCCGCCCCGAGCGGCAGGGGGCAGACCGTCGAAAGCGTCGGCTGCCACCATAAAGACACCGATCATGGACGGCGTCACGCCAGGGACCAGGGCAAGCAGTCGGCACACATCCAGGGCCATGGACGCGCCAGCGCCACCTGCCATCGATGAAACCACCAGGACCATGGGTGGTTCAGACTGGTGAAAGTCGCCCATGCCGGGAACTTTGAGGGAGGCCATCTCGGTATTCGTTTCAACCAGGTTCAGGCGCTGGAAGGCGCGCTCAAGTCCGCTGCGAACCTCGTTGGCCTTACTCAAGGTGATCATACGGCCAACGGCACGCAACTGCCCTGCACCGCTGTGGATGGGGGTATTGATCTGTTCGGGTTTCCGCGGAGCCCACGTACCGATCTGCCCAAGGGCGGAGGCACTGTTGAGCGTTTGACTCAGTGCGTTGTCCAGGATGGAGTAGCTGCCGCTCTGCGGCCCGGTTGCAATGTAGCTTCCACCTTGCTGGAAGACATTTCCAACGCCGTCATTCTTGAAATCGGGGGCGGTGGGCACATCAATTTGAACAAATTGCCAGCCCGCCGGAATCGAGTCAACACCGTGCGCAGCCAACTCCGACTTGAGTTGATCCATCATGAATGCCAAGGTGGCCCCGCCGGAACCACCACAGCCTACTACTAAGAATTTCCGCATTGTGCTGGCCTGTCCGTTCTGAAACTGAATAAAAAAGTGGAATTTGCTAAAACTACTGACACTACTGGTCGGGCTGTCCCCATGGGTTGTACTGAGTTGGCGGTTCCGGTGGCACGGATCCGCCGTTGCCCGGGTCGCCAAAGCCGCCAAATCCACCGGCGATCGGAGACTGTGGGGCCTGCCCGGCCCCGCCAAAGCCCGCAGAGCCGCCGCTGGCAAATCCGTCTGTATCGTGTGCCTGGCCCCGGGCGAACCCGCCGAAACCACCGTCTGGACTGCCAGTCGGACCGGCGCTTGAACTTCCACTTGGCAGGACCGGTTCCAGCAGCGGCTCGGCTGCTGCGTCATTCAGCTGGCCCAGAAGTTCCGGAAGACGGCTCCGAATATCGCCCTCCATGGCCTGCTTGCCTGAAGCAGAGATGTCTCCGCTGGCCAAAATGAGCACATAGCCAGTCTGCGGGTCGGAGCCTTCATCGCGCAGCAGGACCCAGTTGTTGTGGATGGCCAACGGTAGCCGCGCCTGTGTACCCGTTTTGTCTGCCCCCGGATGGGCTGAGGAGACACTGAACCGGTTTGCCGAAATCACGCTGACATATCCGGTGCCCAAAGGGGAAAGGCCTGTTTTTGCCTTGAACTCAACCCCGAGAAGCATCAAGGACCGGGTGCCGCTTGGATCCATGGGAACCAACTGCACAAGGTCAGAGGGGCGCAGAGCGAACGGTGCGCCGTCGCGCTCCACCTGTCCGTGCGAGACATTGATCGGAATGAGTTCCGCAGACAGAGAGCTACCCGGGATCTTGGCCACCATCCACTTGGCCAGATACAGCAGCAATAGCGGAATGCCCGGCCCGAGAATGAGGGCAACGAAGAGAGCAAGGAGGAAGTTCGCCGTGTTCAGTGGCTTCGCCAGACTGGCCGTGAATGCCACCTCGACAGGCATGGCCTTCGCACTCTCTCCATCAGGGGCGATCATCATGGTCACGGTGCCGTTCACGGTACCGTTTCCAGCGTTTTCGGCCGTGAAAGTCAATGCCAGCGGTGAACCACCGGACACGCTGATGCAGTTCTCGGCAGATGCAGCCTTGTCCATGGTGATGGACGTCTTACCAATGTCCGCAGGGGAGGCCACCACATTGAGTTTCTGCTCCGCGGGCAGCCAGACACAGCCGGAACCAGCGGTGCTGAGGGTGCCTCTCACATGGGGCAGCCCTTCGGCCTGGCCAAAGTCCACCGCCGACCCCAGCACCGGGAAGTCTGCTGGCGGGGTGAGCTGTACGGGGATGGAAACCATGGCCGGTTCGAGCAACGTGCCTGGGACTGCTTGGCCTTTGTAAGTGGTGGCTGCAGTGGTGATTGTCAGTGCGAGCCGCATTTGGGCAGGACCGACGGGCAGGCCCTTCAAGTCCATGGCCCTCGGGGATCCCAAGGAATTTTTGTCGAGTTCCCGTGCGACCTCCGTTGCCTTGCCCTGTGCACCAACCATGGTGGCACTGAGCTTCACGGAGCCGAGTAGCCCTGCCGCTTGAACAGCCTTGCCGCTGGTGTCGGCAAGACCAAACTTCACATTTGGGATGGTGTCCCCGACATGGAGTGGCGTTTCTGCAGGGTTCAGCCATACCGGCACGAGGTTGCCGGTGATGTGGACGCTTGATTTGGAGACTTTGTCTTTCGATGTGCCGCTGGGGTCGGTGAAACCCAGTTGCCACAAACCGCTCCAAGCCGTGTTAGTTGGCCCAGCTCCCATGGAAACCGTCAGTGTCTTCTCCGACAGCCACGTGTAGGCGATAGTGTTGCCGCCGTCGCTGAGTTTCACTTCCTTGTTCAGGTCCCCGAGGGGAAGCCCAATGATTTTGCCCGCTGGGCTGACCATGGAGGCGGTCACCTCGTCGGCATCCGCAGTTGCCAGAATCCGGACCTTGGGTGTGGTGGCATCAAGGACGAAGCGATGGGACTGGTCCTCGCAGAAGTCGAACTGGCAGATCCCGTGTTCCTGCACCATGGGGCTGCGACCCGGCGAACTGATGGCGTCAAAGGCAAGCAGGAGGCTGTCAATGCCGCTGGCCAAGTGGAATTCACCCGGTGCAGGGTCAGTGAGATTGCCGCATTCAGAGCCCCCCTGACCGGTGAATCCCGTGGCCACGGACTTCATGAAGTCAAATTCAGCCTCTTCGGGCTTGCTCCCGCCCAGACCGATGCCAAACATCGCCACATGCGAAGACCGCAGTTGGTCGGCCACACCGCCACCGCGGCAAATATCATCTGCGGCCAGTTCGCGCGCCTTATCCGTGTTCTTGACGTTTGTCAGCTCGAGATTGGGGGCGAAGGCCTTGGCGGTGCCATAAGCCTGCTTGGCAGCATCCGTGGTGCGCGGAACAAAGTTCAAACCCCCGTCGCTGAACCATACAACTGCTTGGCAGCTTTGCACATCCGTTCTGGACGACGCGCGGGCTGCCAAGTCGCGGCGGGCCCCATCCAGAGCCGTCCAGTAGTCGGTTTCCATGCCCTTGTCCATCGTTTTGAGCGAGGCAATGCTGTCCTGAAGTTCCGGCAGGGTGGCAGGACTCAAAGTCGTCCATCCCTTGACGCTGCGATATTGATCGGCGAAAACACTGATGGAGATATTGACCTGCCCCTCGACCCCGTCCGTGAAACCGGCGAGCTGCTTGACCAGGTAATCGGCTGCTGTGACACGGCCGTTTTCTGGATCCCGGTCACCTAGGCTGGCTGATTCGTCAACAAGCAGCAGCATGTCGGTGACCCCTCCGCCGGCAATACAGGCTCGGAAGTCGTCAACCATTGTCACCGGGCGCGCGGGCGTCGCGTTGTTCGCCTGGGCAGGAGCACCAAGCAGGCTTCCGGCAGGAAGCACCAACGCGACCGCGGCAAGAAGTGAAAGAAACCGCTTCATTAAATTCGGCCCACCCAATCGGCGATCCTCAGCGCGCTGACCACCACGGCGACCAGACTAAGCATTATGGCCACGCGGTACAGCCACGTGGCAGATCCGCTGGATGAATAAAGTGCAGCAGTCCGGGCCTTCGTGTCCCGGAAGGAATAGACCGCAACCAGGGCAATCGCCACAGGTCCTGCCAATACCCAAGCCGCCACGGTCAGAGCCGGGACGCCGCCGAAGCCCAAGGCGAGCACCAACGCGATGACAGCGGCAGCCATCGAACCAAGCAGCCATATAACGGGGGCACCTGTGGGACGCAGGGGTTCCCCTGCGCTGCCGGTATTGAAACTTGAACCCGGCACACCTGCATTGCCGTCACTCAGGTCGAAGCCGATGTTCTCGTTCGTCCCGGAGATCCCGGCAAAGGGATTGGTGCTGGGTGGCGCCGTTAGCCCCGCAGATGCGTGAGGTTTGCTGGGCGTGCCTGCGCCGCCGAACTGGCCAAAATCGAATGGCCTTCCACTGTCAGACATCTTGCCACTCCCCGGAATCTACGACACTCGCCGCTGAAGTTGCTCCCACGCTTGCGCACAATTGCTGACAGCTGTGGTTGAAGCCCCCTGCGTAATAATAGGCATTGCAGCAACGCCCCGACAAATGCCCACAATATATTTCCTGCTGCAGTAAGTTCAGGATATTTTTACGTTTTTCAACGTGAAAGAAATAAACCTCCACCTGCCGCTTCCCCACCATTGCTACGGATCTTCCACTTCCGGCCCCTTCAAGACTCGGCGGCAGGGTGAATCATGTTTGTCACCACATTGCGTGACAAGTTGGAACCCTTCGTTCGGTCCAGCCGTTAGGAATG